>JAURQY010000064.1 GCA_030835875.1 Nitriliruptorales bacterium
GACGATGGCGACCAGCACAGCAGCTCCTGTCCCTGAGGCGTTCGACGGGTCCGGGCGACAGCTCGGGGCGCGGTCCTCGCGGCCGACGCGCACGGGTGAGTCTACGGCGCGAGATCGGTCCGAGCCAGCCAGTACATGGCGAACCGCTCCCCTGCCGCGATGTCGCCGACGGGCGTGGCCTGCCAGCGGACCGCCGCGTCGGGGTCGACAAGGACGATCGGAGCGGGCCGGAGCACCATACCGATGCGGGAGGTGTCACGGACGCAGCCCGGCCCGCCGGTGGCGCATGCCGCTGCGACCCCAGGCCGATCGATCGTCCCGAACAGGTCCCTCGCGGCGACAGGTGTCGATGCGTCACCGGTCGGCGCGGAACGGCCGAGCGCGCCATGCGCCCCGAGGACGCCGAACACCCGTCCGGGTCCGACCTCCGGCGACGTCGCGGGCTGGGATGTGGCTCCGACGGGCGCGTTGACGAGCAGTCCGAGCGCGTCTCGCTGCCCCTCGGCCCCGACGAGGAGCGAGGGGACGACGACCGCGAGGGCGACGGCGACGAGACTCACCGCACCGGCGAGACCGAGCTCGACCCGATGATCGCGGGCCGTCGGTTGGTCCTCGCTGAGCAGTGCCCTCACCCGGTCCGCGACGGACGCCGACGGGACGAGCGCCGCGCAGCCGTGCGGTACCCGGACGCCATGACGGTCGAGCGCGACCACCTGGAGCAGGCCGCTCGCGAGCGCCGCTGGACGCCGTGTGATGGCGACGGCCTCGTGGTCAGCAGCGACCTCCCGCTCACGATGCAGGGCGCGCAGGGCCCATCCGGCGCCCGGGACGAAGAACGCGAGGTCGCGGACGAGGGAGACCGCCCAGGCGAGCACGTTGTCATGCCGTGCGATGTGGGCGAGCTCATGCGCGAGCACCCCGTCGAGCTCCTCGTCATCGAGGCGATCGATCATCCTCGCATCGAGGAGCAGCACCGGGTGGCGCACGCCGAGCACGGCGGCCCCGCTGACCCCTCCATCGCGGACGAGCACGCGAGGCGGCTCGACGCCGAGGCGCCGCGAGAGCCGGAGCACGCTCGCGGCGAGGCGCGGTCCCGCCGGCCGTGTCGCTGCGAGCAGTTTGCGGCGCGTCCGTGCCGCACGCACGACGCGGAGACCCACGAGCCCGAGGCTCACGAGCGCCCAGAGGCCGACGACCACCGGAGCTCCGGGAACGAAGTCGAGGTAGCGATCGGCGACGGGCAGCGCGAGGGCGCCGCCGCCGATCGAGGTACCGACGAGGGACGGCACGAGCAAGGACGGGAGTCCGAGGTCACCGCTCGAAAGGACGACCACCGCCGCAGCGACGACGAACGGGGAGGTCGCGAGCACCGTCCGTGCACGAGGCGATCGGAGGTCCCATCCGGACACGATGCGGAGCAGCACGAGCGCGGCGCCGAGCGCGAGGACGAGCCGGACCATCACCGACTCGAGCGGCAGGGCGAGGAGCAGACCCGAGGTCACGATGACCTCAGCCCTCCTGCGACCGCCGGCGGGCGACCGCCTCGCGCAGCTCCTCGAGCGTCAGGTCGTCGAGGTCCTCGACCACGTCGGCGAGATAGGCGACGGCGGGCTCCGGGTAGCGGTCGAGGAGCCACGCGAGCACATCCCCGACCGCGCCCCGTGCATACTGATCGCGGGTCACGACCGGTCGGTAGCGGTGCGCGAGGTCAGCGGTGTCGCGCGAAAGGATGCCCTTGCGAGCGAGGCGCGCCATCGTCGTCATGACCGTCGTGTAGGCGATCTCCCGGGAGGCCGCGAGCTCGGCGTGCACGTCGCGGACCGTCGCGTCACCCAGCCGCCACAGGACGTCCATGACATCCTGCTCCAACGGCCCGAGCAGTGTCCCCAGGTTCGCGCTGCGGCGGCTCATGGCATCCCCCCGTAGGAACCTCCGGTCCCGGGACCTCCCGGGCCGTCCCTACCTGCGAGCAGCGTAGCCACACCGAGGCGCGACGCCCGGGTCCTCGGTCCCGTCAGCACCGGGCGTCGCGCTCGTCAGACCCCGCGGCGGTGGCCGACGATGAGGGCGAAGTCCTCCGCGGACAGGCTCGCGCCGCCGACCAGCACGCCATCCACGTCGTCGAGCGTCATGAGGCTGCGGATGTTCGCCGGCTTCACGCTCCCGCCATAGAGGATGCGGATGCCCGCAGCGGTCGCCTCGTCGTAGCGCTCGGCGAGGGCGCCGCGGATGGCGGCGGCCATGTCCTGCGCATCGGCCGGCGTCGCGGTGCGGCCCGTGCCGATCGCCCAGACCGGCTCGTAGGCGATGACGAGGTCGGCCGCCTCCGCAGGACTGACGTCGACGAGGCTCCCCCGGACCTGCGCGAGGACGACCTCCTCCGCCTGACCGCTCTCCCGGGCCGTCTCGCCCTCCCCCACGCAGACGATCGGCCGCAGCCCACCCGCCAGTGCCGCTCGCGCCTTGCGCGCGATGAGGGCGTCGTCCTCACCGTGGTGCAGCCGACGCTCGGAGTGGCCGACGACGACGTAGCGGACGTCGAGTCGCGCGAGCATCGGGACGGAGATGTCGCCGGTATGCGCACCCTCCGGGTCGGGGTGGCAGTCCTGCGCGCCGAGCGCGACCGCCATCCGGTCCGACTGGATGAGCGTCTGCAGCGACCGGAGCGCGGTGAACGGCGGGCAGACGACCGTCTCCTGCTCCGCCGTGTCCTCCTCGGTGAGGTGGTAGGCGAGCCGCTGCAGAAGCTGGATCGCCTCGAGGTGGTCGCGGTGCATCTTCCAGTTGCCGACGATGAGGGGGGTGCGCGCGTTCAACGGTGCCTCCGGGTCGCGTTCAGGATGTGCGGGACGTGGTGCGCAGAGCTTCGACGCCCGGGAGCTCCCGGCCCTCGAGGAGCTCGAGCGATGCGCCACCACCGGTCGAGACGTGGTCGATGCGGTCGTCGAGCCCCATGCTCCGGACGGCGGCCGCGGAGTCGCCGCCACCGACGACGGTGAAGGCGGGACTGGTCGCCATCGCCTCCGCGACGGTCCGGGTGCCGTGCGCGAACGCCGGCCACTCCGAGACCCCCATCGGCCCGTTCCAGAAGACCGCACCGGCAGCGGCGACGGCTGCCGCGATCCGCTCGGCCGATCGAGGTCCGATGTCGAGGCTCATGCGGTCCGCCGGGATCGCCGTGACGTCGACGGTCTCCGGAGTCGCGTCACGGTCGAAGGTCGCGGCGACGACGACGTCGACCGGCAGCAGGATCTCGACCCCGCGGGATCGGGCCGCTGTCACGAGGTCCGCGACCTGCTCGACACGGTCCTCCTCGACGCGCGAGGTCCCGACGGCGTGACCGTCGGCGAGCAGGAACGTCGACGCCATCGCCCCACCGACGGCGAGCACATCGACGCGCTCGAGGAGCCGCTCGAGGACGACGAGCTTGTCGCTGACCTTGGCGCCGCCGAGCACCGCGACGTAGGGCCGCGCCGGCGCGTCGCGCAGCCCGCCGAGGACCTCGAGCTCACGGGTGAGGAGCAGCCCGGCCGCGCCCGGCAGCAGCGCCGGGACGCCGGCGATCGACGCATGGGCGCGGTGGGCCGCGCCGAACGCGTCGTCGACGTACCGGTCCGCGAGCCCGGCGAGCCGCGACGCGAGCTCAGGATCGCCCTTCGTCTCGCCCGGCTCCCAGCGGAGGTTCTCGAGCAGCAGGACCTCACCGGGGCCGAGCGACGCTGCACGCGTCCGCGCATCATCGCCGGCCACGTCAGCGGCGAGTGCGACCGGCCTGCCGAGGAGCTGTGCCAGGCGGGCCGCGACGGGGCCGAGCGAGGTGCCCGGGTCCCCTGCCACCTTCGGCCGGCCGAGGTGCGAGCAGACGACGAGCGACGCGCCGCGTGCGAGCAGCGCCTCGAGCGTCGCGACCGATGCCGAGATCCTCAGGTCGTCCGCGACCTCGCCGTCCTGGAGGGGGACGTTGAGGTCGGCGCGCACGAGGACCCTCCGACCCTCGACGTCCAGATCCGCGAGGCGCGGGACACCGTCGAGCAGCCCGACGGTCACAGCTTCCCGGCGACGAGCGCGGTCAGCTGCGCGAGCCGGACCGAGTAACCCCACTCGTTGTCGTACCAGCCGAGGACCTTGACGAGGCGGCCGGCGGCCATCGTGGCGAGCGAGTCGAAGACGCACGAGTGCGGGTTACCGACGATGTCGATCGACACGATCGGATCCTCGCAGTACTCGAGGATGCCCTTGAGCGGACCCTCCGCGGCCGCCCGCATCGCGGCGTTGACCTCGTCGACGGTCACCTCGCGCTCGAGGACGAGCGACAGGTCGGTGACGGACCCGTCGGGGATCGGCACCCGGAGCGCCATCCCATCGAGGCGGCCCTTCAGCTCGGGGAGCGCGAGCGCAGCAGCCTTCGCAGCACCGGTCGTCGTCGGGACGATCGAGACGGCGGCGGCACGAGCGCGCCGGAGGTCCTCGTGCGGAGCGTCGTGGATGCGCTGGTCACCCGTGTAGGCGTGCACCGTCGTCATGAGCCCCTGCGCGATGCCGAACGACTCGTGGAGCACCTTCGCCATCGGGACGACCGAGTTGGTCGTGCAGGACGCATTGGAGATCACGTGGTGCTGGGTCGGGTCGTAGTCGCCCTCGTTCGCGCCCATCACGATCGTGATGTCCTCACCCTTCGCGGGCGCGGAGATGATCACCTTGCGGGCGCCGGCATCGAGGTGCTTCGCCGCCTTGTCGCGAGCCGTGAAGAACCCGGTCGACTCGACGACGACGTCCACACCGAGGTCGCCCCACGGCAGCGCCGCCGGGTCGCGCTCGGAGAGGACGCTCATCGGGACGCCGTCGATGACGATGCTGGTCCCCTCGACCCGGACGTCGCCGGGGAAGCGCCCGTGGACGCTGTCGTACTTCGTGAGGTGGCCGAGCGTCACCGGGTCGGTCAGGTCGTTGACCGCGACCACCTCGACGTCGAGCTCGTACTTCCGGATGGCGCGCAGCAGGTTGCGGCCGATGCGGCCGAAGCCGTTGATCGCGATGCGGGTGGTCATCAGACGTCCTCCTGGACGGTCGAGCGGGACACGAGCGGCTCGCTCGTCACGCTATCAGAGGGGCCTTCCGCGACCGGGGTCGAAGGCCCCCTGAGGACGGTCCGAGCAGCATCCTCCAGACGCGCCAGCCGGCGGTGGAGCGTGGTGCGCGGCAGGCCGAGCAGCTCGGCGAGCTCGCTGATGCTCGCGCTCGGGTTGGCGAGGCGAGAGAGCGCGACGTCACGCAGGTCACGGTCGAAGACCTCCCATCCCTCCTGCTCGACCGCACGCTCGATGGCATCGACCTGTGCGCCTGCGCTGCGTGCGATGCGCGCGAGGTTCGCGGCGTCCGCGTTCGCGAGCCGGTTCGCCTCCCCTCGCAGCTGACGCCGAAGCCGGCGATCGTCGAAGGTGAGGAAGGCACGTGTCGCACCGAGGGCCGCCAGGAGGTCGGCGGTCGTCGCACCGGACTTCACGATGAGCCGTCCCCTGACCGGGTCGTGCAGTGGTCGGCAGCCGGGCACGATCTGGTCGAGCGCAGCGATGAGGAGCGGTGCGAGTCCGTCGGTGACCCCCGCGAGCTCCACGTGGACAGCACGATCGGGGGACGAGAACGATCCGCCGAGCAGGACGGTCCCCCGAAGCAGCGCGGCCGTCTCGCCATCGAACGCGTCGACACCGAGGTCCACACCATCACGCGGACGAGCTCCTCGGACCGCCTCCCGATCGCGGACCGCCGGGAGCGGGACCGTCACGCGGTAGGCGGGGCCATGCGGACGGCGCGACGTCGTGCTCACCGCCGTCAGACGCGGTCGTAGGCCGAAGGCGCGCTGCACGAGCGCCATCGCACGACGTGCGATCGCGCTCGATGGGACGTCGATGCGCAGCTGGTCGTCATCACACAGCCGTGCGAGCGGCAGGTCGCCCGGTCGAAGCCCAGCGAGCTCGCGGACCATACGACCGATGCGCGGCGCGGCGACGCCGACGAGCAGCATCCCGGCGAGCTCCGCACGCGCCTCACGCTCCGAAGGGACCGGCAACGACGCCAGCTCGAGGCGGACCGCTGAGGTGAACCCGCCCTCCTCGTTCACCGCAGCGCCGAGCGGTCGGCGCGAAGGAGGTCGTGCACCGCCTCTGCGAGACGGACCGGATCGTGTCCGTCACGTTCCTCGCCGAGCCGGGCGCGGACGAGCTGCGCGCCGTCCGCGAGGATGCGCTCCTCATCGATCGCCAGCGCTGCGACCTGCGACCGCGTCTCCGTTCCCCCGCCCTCGCGGCCCGGCACGTGAGCGAGCACGACGTCGAGACGGAGCTCGGGGACGTGCTGACGCAGCGCGGCGACATGGTCGGCGAGGTCCATGCCCTCCGTCTCACCGGGCTGCTCGCGCAGGTTGCCGACGAGGACGACGGTCGCCGGGGTGCTCGCGAGCGCTTCGGCGACTCCGTCGACGAGGAGGACGGGAAGGATGCTCGTGTAGAGCGAACCGGGGCCGAGGAGCACCAGGTCCGCGTCACGGAGCGCGTCCGTCACTCCCGCCGCGGCAGGCGGCCGCGCGGGCGAGAGCCGGACGTCGAGGATGCGACGCGTCGTCGCCACCGCCGCCTGACCGGCCACCGTGCCTGACGCGGTGTGCGCCTCGAGGTCGACGGGGTGGGTCGTCGCCGGGAGCACACGGCCGTCCGCGCCGACGAGTGCGGCGAAGCGTCCGAGCGCCGCCAGTAGGTCGCCGTCATGCTCCTCGAGCAGCCCGAGCAGGAGGAGGTTGCCGAGGCTGTGTCCGGCGAGTTCACCACGCCCGAACCGTCGCACCGCCAGCGCACGGAGGTCCCGCTGCAGCCCGTCGTCCACACCGTCGGCGAGCGCGAGCGTCGCCATCCGGAGGTCGCCGAGCGCGACGACGTCGTGGTCCCGACGCAGCCGACCGGAGGAGCCACCGTCGTCCGCGACCGTCACGATCGCGGTCCGCGCGACATCGAGACGCGCGAGTGCCGCGAGCGAACGCGAGCACCCGTGGCCGCCTCCGACGACCACGACCGAGGGTCGCGGGGCCTGCGTGCTCACTCGGCCCCGAGGTCGCGGTGGACGAGTCGGACACCGACATCCGTGCGGTCCGACAGGTGCTGGGCCACATGCTCCGCGATCGCGACGGAGCGATGCTTGCCCCCCGTGCAGCCGATCGCGACGGTCAGGTAGCGCTTCCGCTCCGCGAGGTAGCCCGGGAGCGTCACGTCGAGCAGGTCCTCGAGCCGCGCGAGGAACGGCCCCGTCATCCCCTGCCCCATCACATGTTCTCGGACCGCTGGGTCGCGGCCGTCAAGCGGACGGAGCTCCTCGACCCAGTGCGGGTTCGGGAGGAACCGGACGTCGAACAGGAGGTCGGCCTCGCGGGGGGTCCCCCGCTTGAAGCCGAACGACATGACCGTGACCTGCAGCGCATCGCGCGTCGGTCCGGACAGGAGGTCGATGATCTGGTCGCGCAGGTCGTGGACGGTGTCATCGGAGGTGTCGACGATGAGGTCGGCCTGCTCACGCAGGTCGGCGAGGAGGCGCCGCTCGGCGGCGATGCCCGACAGCAGCCCCCCGCCCGTGTCGGCGGGATGCCGACGCCGGGTCTCCTCGAACCTCCGCACCAGCACGTCGTCGTCCGCCTCGAGGAAGACGATGCGCACGTCCGCTCCCCAGGCGCGCAGCTCCGTGATCGCGCCTTCGAGATCGGCGAAGAACTCCCGTCCGCGGACGTCGGTGACGAGGCAGAGCCGCGTGACGGACGAGCCGGGTGCCGCGGCGAGTTCCGCGACCGGGCCGATGACCGCGGGCGGCAGGTTGTCGATGACGTACCAGCCGAGGTCCTCCAGCGTGTCCGAGGCCGTCGAACGGCCCGCGCCGGACATGCCGGTGATGATGAGGACGACCGGGCGCGAGGCCGCGACGTCCTGCGGCTCGAGAGACGCTTCGCTCATGACGGTCCCTGCGCGGTGCCGAGGTGCTCCCGCAACGCTGCGAGGAGGGTAGGCGACACGCCGGGGACGGACAGGAGCTCCTCGTCGCTCGCGGCGCGCACCCCTCGGACCGAGCCGAAGCGGCGCAGCAGCTCACGGCGACGTCCGGGGCCGACGCCGGGCACCTCCTCGAGCGCGGAACCACGGACGCTGCGGGTCCGACGTGCGCGCTGGTAGGTGATCGCGAACCGGTGCGCCTCGTCGCGGACCCGCTGGACGAGGTAGAGCGCCTCGCTCCCGCGCGGGAGGATGACGGGATCGGAGCGCCCCGGGAGCCACAGTTCCTCGAAGCGCTTCGCGAGCGCGACGAACGCGACGCCCTCGAGCGGCAGATCGGCGACGCCCTCGAGCGCAGCGGCCAGCTGCGTAGGACCGCCGTCGATGATGACGAGCTGCGGCGGATAGGCGAACCCGCGCTGTCGCGAGGGTCCCGCGTCGAGCGGTTCGGCCTGCTCGGTCAGCAACCGCTCGAAGCGGCGGCGCACGACCTCGCGCATGGCGGCAGGATCGTCGTTCGCATCGACGCGGAGCTTGAAGCGCCGGTAGGCCTGCGTGCGCGGCAGTCCATCCTCGAGCACGACCATCGAGCCGACGACCTCGGTGCCGCCGAGGTGGGAGATGTCGAAGCACTCGATGCGCAGCGGGGCCTCGTCGAGCTCGAGCCTCTGCCGCAGGTCCTCGAGGGCTGCGCTCCGTGACGCGAGGTCCGAGGCACGACGCAGACGCGCCCGCTGCAGATGCTGCTGCGCGTTCGCCTCGACCGTGGCGAGGAACTCGCGGCGCACGCCGCGCTGCGGGACGCTGAACGTCACTCGGCTCGTGCGACCGGTCCCGGACGTGCGGCGCAGGTCGGTCAGCAGTTCCGCGAGCGCCTCGGCCTCGTCAGGTTCTGCTGGCAGGATCACGAGCGGCGGCACGTCGTCCGACCGGTCCTCGTAGAACGCGACGACACAGCTCGTGACGAGCTCGGCCGTCGTCATGCCGCTCGACTTCTCGACGATCCAGCCGCGCTGCCCGACGAGCCGCCCGCCCCGGACGACGAAGACGTGCGCCGCCGCCTCGAGCTCGTCCTCGTGGACCGCGAGCGCGTCGAGGTCGACCGGTTGCGGCCACACGACCTGCTGCTTCGCCGTCGCTCGCCGGGCGGCCTCGAGCTGGTCGCGCAGCCGCGCCGCGACCTCGTACCGCTGCTCCGCGGCGGCCTCCTGCATCCGGGTCCCGAGGTCGTCGAGGACCGGGTCGGTCCTGCCCTCGAGGAACGCGGCGAGCCCGTCGACGAGCTCGCGGTGCTCCGCCGGGGTGACGACCCCCGTGCAGGGTGCCGCGCAGCGTCCGATGTGGTGCAGCAGGCACGGGCGTCCGCTGCGGCGCGCACGCTCGTAGACGCCGTCGCTGCAGGTCCGGACGGGGAAGACGCGCAGCAGGAGGTCGAGCGTCGCACGGATGTCGGATGCGCTCACGTAGGGGCCGAAGCGCCGGTCCCCCGCTGCCACCGGTCCACGCTGGACGCGGGCGCGCGGGACCTCGTCGGACGTGGTCAGCACGAGCTCGGGGTAGGACTTGTCGTCGCGGAAGCGGATGTTGTGGCGCGGCCGGTGACGCTGGATGAGCGTCCACTCGAGGTGCAGCGCCGCCGCCTCGGAGTCGACGACGATCCACTCGACGCTGCGCGCGCTCTCGAGCATCGCACGGTTGCGCTCGGGGATCGTGCTCCACGACGCGAAGTAGCTCGCGAGCCGCTGCCGCAGGACGCGGGCCTTGCCGACATAGAGGACCCGGCCACCACCGTCGAGGAACAGGTAGCAGCCCGGCGCCTCCGGGATGGTGCCCGGTGCGGGCCGGAAGGCGAGCGCCGGGTTCTGCATGCTCAGCCCGTGGCGGCGCGAGACCGCGGCGACGATGTCCGTGCCGTCGCACCCGTGGTCGACCGCTTCTTCGTGGCCTTCTTCGCCGTCTTCTTCGTGGCCTTCTTCGTGGCCTTCTTCGCCGCCGTCCTCTTCGTCGACGCGGATCCGGCACGCGCACGCGACACGCGCGCCGACGCATCGGGGAGCAGCGGACGCAGGTGAGCACCGGTGTGGCTCGCCGCGTGGACGGCGACCTCCTCGGGCGTCCCCGCGACGACGATCCGCCCGCCCCCCGAGCCACCCTCGGGGCCGAGGTCGATCACGTGGTCGGCGGTCTTGACGACGTCGAGGTCGTGCTCGATGACGATCACGGTGTTGCCCTTGTCGACGAGACGGTGCAGCACGTCGAGGAGCCGCCGGACGTCCTCGAAGTGCAGCCCCGTCGTCGGCTCGTCGAGGATGTACACCGTGCGTCCCGTCGACCTCTTGCGCAGCTCGCTCGCGAGCTTCACCCGCTGCGCCTCACCACCGGAGAGCGTGGTCGCCGGCTGTCCGAGCCGCACGTAGCCGAGCCCGACGTCGACGAGCGTCTGCAGGTGCGACGCGATGGTCGGCAGGTTCTCGAAGAATGCGAGCGCCTGCTCGACCGACAGGTCGAGGACGTCGGCGACGGCGAGCCCTCGGTAGCGGACCTCGAGCGTCTCGCGGTTGTAGCGACGCCCCTTGCAGACCTCGCAGGGCACGTAGACGTCGGGGAGGAAGTGCATCTCGATGCGGAGCGTGCCGTCGCCGTGGCACGACTCGCAGCGGCCGCCCTTCACGTTGAAGCTGAAGCGCCCCGGCTGGTAGCCGCGGAGCTTCGCCTCCGGTGTCGACGCGTACAGCTTGCGCAGATGGTCGAACAGCCCCGTGTAGGTCGCGGGGTTCGAGCGCGGCGTGCGACCGATGGGTGACTGGTCGACGATGACGGCCTTGTCGACGAGGTCGAGCCCCTCGATGCGCCGGTGCGCGGCCGGCAGCTCGCGGGAGCCGTACACGTGCCGCATCAGCGCGCGCGCGAGGATCTCGTTGACGAGCGTCGACTTCCCGGAGCCGGACACCCCGGTCACCGCGGTGAAGGTGCCGAGCGGGAACGGGACGTCGACGCCGGTCAGGTTGTTCGCCGTCGCGTCGCGGACGACGATCGCTCCCGCGGCCGGGCTGCGACGTGCCGTCGGGACCGCGATCGAGCGCCGTCCGGCGAGGTAGTCACCGGTCAGCGAGACGCCCTCCTCGAGCGCGAGCAGCTCCGGGACCGACCCCGAGTGCACGATGCGGCCGCCGTGCTCCCCCGCACCCGGCCCGATGTCGACGATGTGGTCCGCCGTCTCGATGGTCGTGCGGTCGTGCTCGACGACGATCAGCGTGTTGCCCAGGTCGCGCAGCCGCTCGAGCGTCGCGATGAGCCGCTCGTTGTCACGCTGGTGCAGACCGATCGACGGCTCATCGAGCACGTAGAGCACCCCGACGAGGCCGGCACCGATCTGCGTCGCGAGGCGGATGCGCTGCGCCTCACCGCCGGACAGCGTCGCCGCGGCGCGGTCGAGCTGGAGGTACTCGAGCCCGACATCGAGCAGGAAGCGCAGGCGTGCCCGGATCTCCTTGAGTACGCGCCCGGCGATGAGGAGTTCGCGGCGCGAGAGCTCGAGGTCGGCGACGAACGCGTCCGCCTCCGCGATCGACAGGCCCGTGAGCTCCGCGATCGACAGGTCACCGATGGTGACGGCGAGCACGACCGGCTTGAGCCGCAGCCCTGCGCAGTCGGGGCAGGCGACCTCGCGCATGTACTGCTCGATGTTCTGACGCTGATGCTCGGACTCCGTCTCCTGGTGCCGACGCAGGAGCGACGGGATCACACCCTCGACGTTGGCGAGGTAGGAGC
>JAURQY010000065.1 GCA_030835875.1 Nitriliruptorales bacterium
AGGCTGGCGTGATGACCGAGCTCCTCGACATCCTCCGTGACGCGGCACCCGCACTGGGCGGTCTCGACGTGCCCGACCTCGCCGGGAGCACGCCGCTGTGGCTCTCGCTCGCGACCGTGCTCGTCAACGCGATCGTCGGCGCGCTGCGCGGCATCCTCGACCGCTCGCACGACTGGGACCTCGTCGGGGTGAGCGCGTTCGCGCTGCTCATGGGCCTCGGTGGCGGGTTCATCCGCGACCTGCTCATCGGCAACCTCCCGGCCGAGTCGCTGCGCAGCCCCTGGTTCCTCGCGACGGTGCTCGTCGGCATCGTGATCGCGCGCATCGGCAGCCGCGTCATCGAGCGGCTCGACGGTCTGTTCGTGCAGCTCAACGCGCTCGCGCTCGGACTGTTCGCCGTCGTCGGTGCGTCGTACGCGACGGCGTTCGGGCTGCCGTTCGTGTCCGCGGTGCTGATCGGCACGCTGTCCGCGGTCGGCGGCGGGATGCTCGTCTCGGTGCTGCAGGGGCAGGTGCCGCGCATCCTCATCGCCGGTGCCCCCAACGCGCTGCTCGCCGTGTGGGGCTCGACCGCCTACCTCGCGGTCGCCGGCTGGAACCCGGCCGCGGCCTCGTTCGTCGGCATCGCGACGGTGCTCGTCGCGCAGGCGGTGTCGCTGCGGCTCGGGCTCACGACCCGGCCGACGCACGGACGTCCGGCCGGCGCGTCCGACGGGCCGCGCTGACGTCGCGCGGCCGACGCGATCAGCGCGCTCAGCGCGCCCGGTCCATGACGCGCCGTGCGACGCGCGCGACGTTGCCGGCGCTGAAGCCGAAGTGCGCGAAGAGCTCGCTCGCCGGCGCCGACGCGCCGAAGCCGGTCATCGCGACGACCTCGCCGTGTGCTCCGACGATGCCCTCCCAGCCCTGCGCGACGCCCGCCTCGACGGCGACGCGCGCGCCGACCGCGCTCGGGAGCACCGCCTCGCGCACCGCCGCGTCGGCGGCACGGAACCTGGTCGGTGAGGGCATGGACACGACGCGCACGTCGACGCCGTCACGGGCGAGCTCGTCCGCTGCGGCGAGGCACACGCCGACCTCGGAGCCGGTGCCGATGAGCACCACCTCCGGCGTCGCACCACCCTCCGGGTCGCGCACGACCCACGCACCGTGCTCGACGGCGTCATCCGGCACCGGCGCGCCGCTGACCTCCGCGAGGTCCGGGATGCCCTGGCGCGTCAGCGCGATGACGGTCGGTCCCTGCCGCTCGACGGCGAGCCGCCAGGCGAGTGCGGTCTCCGACCCGTCGGCGGGACGGATGACCTCGACGTTCGGCATCGCACGCAGCGCCGCGAGGTGCTCGACCGGCTGGTGCGTCGGACCGTCCTCGCCGAGGCCGATCGAGTCGTGGGTCATCACGTACACGACACGCTGGTGCATGAGCGCGGCGAGCCGCAGCGCCGGACGCAGGTAGTCGGTGAAGACCATGAACGTCGCGATGTAGGGCACGAACCCGCCGTAGAGCGCCATGCCGTTCGCGGCGGCGGCCATCGCGTGCTCGCGGATACCGAAGCGCAGGTTGCGCCCGAGCCGGTCGTCCGCACTGAAGTCGCCGCCGTCCGCGATGTCGGTGTTGTTGGACGCGGCGAGGTCGGCGGAACCCCCGAAGAGGTCCGGGAGCGCCGGCGCGAGCGCGGCGATGACGCTTCCGGAGTGCACCCGTGTCGCCTTCGACCCCGGCAGGACCGGCAGCGCGTCGCGCCAGCCGGCGGGCAGGGCCACACCCGTGAGCCGGCGCGCGAGGTCCGCCGCGGCCGCGCCGTTCGCCGAGGTGAAGGCGGCGAGCTGCGCGTCCCAGGCGGCGGAGCGCGCCGCACCGTCGGTGCGGACATCGAGGTGCGCGCGCACGTCGTCGGGCACGGTGAACGGTTCATCATGCGGCCAGCCGAGCGCGGCCTTCGTCGCCGCGACCTCGTCGGCCCCGAGCGGCGCACCGTGCGACGCGGACGTGCCGGCCTTCTTCGGCGAGCCGTACCCGATGGTGGTGCGCACGGCGATGAGCGACGGACGTCCGTCGGCCTGCGCGGCGGTGATCGCGGCACGGAGCGCGTCGAGGTCGTTGCCGTCGGTGACGCGCTGTGTGTGCCAGCCGTAGGCGTCGAAGCGGGCGAGCACGTCCTCGCTGAACGCGAGGTCGGTCGTCCCGTCGATGGTGATGCGGTTGTCGTCGTAGAGGTAGACGAGACGGCCGAGGCGCAGGTGTCCGGCGAGCGACGCGGCCTCGCTCGCGACACCCTCCATGAGGTCACCGTCGGACACGATCGCGTACACGTGCTGCGCCGCGAGCGCCGCGGCGTCGGCGTCGACCGCACCGAGCTCTGCGGCCATGCGCTCGGCGGCGATCGCCATGCCGACACCGGTCGCGAAGCCCTGCCCGAGGGGCCCGGTGGTCGTCTCGACACCGGGGAGCAGGTCCTGCTCCGGGTGTCCGGCGGTGACCGAGCCGAGCTGGCGGAACGCGCGCAGGTCGTCGAGCGTCGGGCGGGCGTAGCCACTCAGATGGAGCGACGCGTAGAGCAGCATCGAACCGTGCCCGGCCGACAGCACGAAGCGGTCACGGCCCGGCCAGTCGGGGCGAGCAGGGTCGTGACGCAGGAACTCGCGGTAGAGCAGGTACGCCATCGGCGCGCAGCCCATCGGCATGCCGGGGTGCCCCGACTCCGCGGCCTGCACCGCGTCGATCGCGAGCGTCCGGATCGTGTCGATCGCGCGGCGCGGCAGGTCCGCGGGATCGGCGGGGACCGCAGGTGCGGCGGTCGAGGTCGCGGAGGACGGGGCGCTGGACATCCTGGGCGGTCCTGACGTGCGGGCGTGCGTGCTCGGGCAGCACGCCGGGGACGGGCGGGACGGGTCGGGCCGCACCCTAGTGGTCGGGCCCCGATGGAACGGCGCGGCGCGGCATGCGCTCAGCGCGTCGCTCAGCGGGCGGCGGCCCAGGCGACGAGCGCGTCCGCATGCTCCCCGACCGCCTCGGCGGGGGTGCGGCGGCGGCGGTCCGGCGCACTGCGGGCGCTCACTGACAGGTCGTGCCGACCTCCGAGGACGACGAGCCGTGTGAGCGGGCCGCCGAGGTCCGCCGCGTGCGCGGTCAGCAGCTCCTCGGTGAGGAACGGGTCGGCGTCCCCGGAGAGCATGAGGACCGGCACGTCGACCGCACCCCAGTGGGCGACGCGCAGCCGGTCGGGCCGTCCGGGCGGGTGCAGCGGGTAGGCGACGAGCAGCAGCCCCGTCACCCCGAGTGCCGCACTGCCCTCCGCGGCGACCGCGAGGCTCGCGACCCGGCTGCCGTAGGACGCGCCACCGACGATCCAGCCATGCGGCGCGTCGTCGCCGACGAGCCCGCGCGCGGCGGCGAGCACCTCGCCCGCCCGACCGACGCTCCGCTCGGCCGGCCCGACGACGCCCGCGCCCGGTGGACGGGGCGACAGCGCCGCACGCACGACCGGATGCCCGGCTGCGGCGAGCAGCTCGGCGATCGCGACGACATGCGCCGCCGCATGATCGCCGCGCGCCCCCGGGAACAGGAGGACCGGAGCAGCGACGCCGGCGCTCGGTCCCGATCCGGGCGGGTGGAAAGCCGCCGCGACGTCGGTCCCGTCGGCGAGCGCGAGCCGGAGCTCGCGCACGCTCAGCGCTCGTCGGGAGTGATGACGACGACCGGGCAGGGCGCGTGCGCGACGACCTGCTGGGTGACCGAACCGAGCAGCATCCCTCGGAACCCACCGAGCCCGCGCGCGCCGATGACCAGCAGGTCGGCGTCCTTCGCGTGCTCGACGAGGACGCTCGCCGGCCCACCCGCACCGACGTGCTGCGTGACGGTGACGTCGCCCGGCCCGCCGACCTTCGCGAGCGACTCGGCGAGCACCTGCTCCGACGCCTCTCGCAGCTCCTCGTCGCTCGGCAGCGTGACGACCATCGTCATGCCGACGAGCTCGGGCCGCGGGAACGCGTGGACCATCTCGACGTCGGCGCCACGGAGCCGCGCCTCCTCGAGCGCCCAGCGGAGGGCCTTGAGCGACACCTCCGAGGAGTCGACCCCCACCACGATGCGTGCCATGACCGCTCCTTTCCTTCCGCGGATGTCGGACCTCCAGCATCGCAGGCCCGAGGGTCCCGCGCTCGGACGCGCGTCCTCGAGGTAGATGACCTTCGACCCTGCGCCGCGGCATGACCGAGGCCGATGCTGACGGCAGCAGCCACGAGCAGGTCGGACCATGGGCGCAGCAGGCACCTCGGAGACGGTCGGCGGGCTGGTCTCCCCCGCGGTCGCGATCGTCAACTCGACGGCGACCCTGCACGACGCGGCCGACAGGATGGCGGCGGATGGGCTCGGGCTGCTCGTCGTCGCGGACGCGAACGGTCCGGTCGGTGTGCTCAGCGAGCGTGACATCGTCGTCGCCATCGCCGAGCAGCTCGACCTCGACGAGGAACGGGTGCGCGATCACTGCGCCGACGAGATCGTGAGCGTCGACGAGGACGCGACCGTCGCCGATGCAGCACGGGCGATGGCGGACGCGCAGATCCGTCACCTCGCCGTCACCCGCGACGGGGCGGTCGTCGGCGTCGTGTCGGTACGAGACGTGCTGCGGGTGCTCGTCAGCTGACCGGGCGGCGTGGCCGCGGCCACAGGTCCGCCGCGGCGCTCGCCCACACCCAGAGCAGCGGGCTGAGCAGCACGCGGGTGAGCCGTGCCGCGTCGCTGTTCAGGCCGAACGCGTCGCGGGCCTCGGTGTACTGCGCGACGTTGCCGGGCGTGACGGCGATGAGGAACAGGAGCGCGGCGAACCCGACGGCTCGGCGCCAGCGCGGGAGCAGGATCAGCGCTGCGGCGAGCAGCAGCTCGACGACACCGCTGGCCGCGACGAGCAGCTCGGGCTCCGGCAGGTAGGGCGGGACCTGGGCGAGGAACTCCTCGGCGTTGGTGAAGTGCCCCATGCCCGCGGTCGCGAGGAACGCGCCGAGCGCCCAGCGCAGGAGCCTCCGGGGCCACGACTGCGCGACGTCGACCGGACCGAGCCATGCCGGGAGGAGCGCGACGATCCGTGTTTCCACACCTGCCACCGGCATTTCTCCACCTCGCGGGACTCCGAGGGTACGCTGAAGAAATCCCCCGCACCCGTGGTCGTGCGCCAGACCTCTGCCGCACGTGCGCCACGACGAAGGGTCCCGATGCTGCTCGACGCTGCGCACGACGCGGACCGGTCCGCCGAGCGGAACCGTCCGCGCTGGCTGTTCCGCGGCCGGCACGGCGCGTGGGACACGCTCGCGGCGAGCATCGCGGAGGACCCCGCGCGCGCGGTCCGCTGGCCGATCGCACCGTCGGGCCCGTCGATGGACGTCGGTGATGCGGTGCTGCTGTGGCGCTCGGGCCGCGGCGGCGGCATCGCGGCGCTCTGCACCGTGCTCGACGAACCGGAGGCGGTCCCGCGCCCCGGTGAGGCACCCGAGGTCGTCGTCGCGCTGCGCATCGAGCGTGCCTACCACCATCCGATCGCGCCGGCGACGCTCGCGCGCGACGCTGTGCTGCGCCCGCTCGCGTTCATGGACCTGCTCGACGAGACGGAGCGGCGCGTGACACCGGCGCAGGAGGTGGCGCTCGCCGCGCTGATCGTCGCACGCGACCACTCGGGTGAGGACGATCCCGACGACGTCGCGCTCGAGACGCGCACGAGCGTGCCGGTGCCGGTGCGTCTGCTCCCGCTCGTCGAGGAGCTGCTCGTCGCGCTCGGTGCGGACGAGCCGGCGCCCGCACCCTCGCTCCCCGCACGACCGACGCCGGACGAAGAGGCCGCCGACGCAGCACCGAGCATCCCGACAGACCTCCAGGTCGTCCAGGCCGAGGAGGTCGCCCGCACCCACGGCGCCGATGCGTTCACCGTCGACGATGTCGCGAAGGTCTGGCACACGGGCGTGGGGACCGCGCGCTCACGCATCGAACGGCTCATCGACTCGGGGCTCGTCGAGCGTGCCGGGACGCTGCGCTCGGAGGACCGACCGGGCGTCCGGCCGGCCCGGGGGCGCCCGCCCGTCCTCTACCGTCTCGCCCGCAGCTGACCGACCGGAGCGTCGATGGCATCCGTTGCGAACTCGCGCCTGTTCCTCGAGGGTGGTGTCACCGGCTTCGTCGGCGGCGCCGTGTCCGTCGTCGCCTGGCTGGCGGCGGAGTCGTTCGGGATCCCGACGCTCGTCGAGGTCCCAAACATGGGCGTGCAGTCCCTCACGTGGGTGCACTTCGTCGCCGTCGGCGTGCTCTCGGGGCTCGGTGCGGCGCTCGTCGCGTTGCTGACCGACGGTCGCCGCGGCTCGCGGCGCCTCTTCACGGGCATCGCGATCGTCGTGCTGCTCGGCTCGATCGCGTCGCTCGCGCTCCAGCCCGAGGAGGTGGCGCTGTCGACGCGCGTCGTGCTCGCGGTGCTGCACGTCGTCGTCTACGTCACGGTCGTCCCGCGCCTCGCCGGACGGCTGCGCGCCCGCTGAACGGGCACCGCGACGCTCCGCCGGCGCGCAGGCACCGTCAGCTCAGGACGTCCTTGCGCGTGAAGTTCCACCACGCGAAGCCGACCCCCGCGACCAGGTAGGGGATCTGCAGCAGGATCCCCCGGGTGAGGTCCCCCCAGCGTGGGACGGCCGCGAGCAGCCCGACCCAGGCGATGCCCTCGTGCACCGGGAGGAACGTGCGCAGCGTCCCGAGCGCGGTGATCGCGTCGAGGATCTGCACGACGATGACGATGACGATGGTGCCCGCGACCGCACCGACCGACGTGTCCGTCGTCGTCGACAGCGCGAACGCGAGCGCCGCGACCCACACCGCGCTCCATGTGAGGTATCCGGTGATCACGGCGAGCCGCACGAGCGACTCCCCTGCCGCCAGCGGCCCGAACGGCGTGATGACCGGCCCCCACCCGTAGGCGATCGTTCCGGCGAGCATCCCAGAGAGCGGCACGAGGAGGGCCGCGACGAGCGACAGCAGCAGTGCGACGGCGAACTTGCGCGCGAGCAGCCGTCCGCGCGGCACGGGCCGGAACAGCAGCGAGCGCAGCGAGCCGACCGACGCCTCGCTCGACACGGTGTCGCCGGCGAAGAGCGCCACGACGCTCAGCAGCAGGAACGGTGCGGTCGCTGCGGTCGACATGAGCGCGAAGTTGAGTCCCGACGCGGTCGCGAACCCGAAGAGGCCCGTCGGGTCACCGGTCTCACGCGGCCCGTCGGAGCCCGCGCCGGCGATGAGGAACGCGACGGCGAGGATGATGGGCACCGCGGCGATGCCCGCGAGGCCGACGGCGGTGCGCCGGCGTCTGAGCTGCCGCTCGAGCTCGTCGATCACGCGTCCACCTCCGCGCCGGTGAGCTGCAGGAACGCGTCCTCGAGCCG
>JAURQY010000066.1 GCA_030835875.1 Nitriliruptorales bacterium
CGCTTGACGAGGTGCAGGCAGGCGTCGATGACCTCGCCGAGGTTGTGCGGCGGGATCGTGGTGGCCATCCCGACCGCGATGCCCGAGGCCCCGTTGACGAGCAGGTTCGGGAAGCGTGCCGGGAGGACGACGGGTTCGGTGTCGTAACCGTCGTAGTTCTCGACCTCGTCGACGGTGTCCTCGTCGATGCCCTCGAGGAGCTCCATCGCGAGCGGCGACAGGCGCGCCTCCGTGTAGCGCATGGCCGCCGGTGGGTCCCCGTCGATCGAGCCGAAGTTCCCGTGTCCGTCGACGAGCGGCTCGCGGGTCGTGAAGTCCTGCGCGAGGCGGACGAGCGCGTCGTAGATGGAGCTGTCCCCATGCGGGTGGTAGGTCTTCATGACCTCACCGACCGCGGACGCGCACTTGCGGTAGGGGCGGTCCGGCCGCAGCCCTGACTCCCACATCGAGTAGAGGATGCGGCGCTGCACCGGCTTGAGCCCGTCCCGGACGTCGGGCAGCGCACGGCTCACGATGACCGACATCGAGTAGTCGAGGAACGCCTGCTCCATGCGCTCGTCGATGGAGACGTCGACGACGCTCCCGCTCGTCAGGTCGAGCGCGCCCTGCGCGCCCTTGCGCTTCCTGGTCGCCATCAGATGTCCACGTTCCGGGCGAACTGCGCCCTCTCGACGATCCACTCACGGCGTGGATCGGTCTGGTTGCCCATCAGCAGGTCGAACAGCGCCGCCGTCCGCTCGGCGTCCTCGATCGTGACGCGCAGCAGCGTCCGGCGCTCCGGATCCATCGTGGTCCGCCACAGCTGCTCGGCGTCCATCTCGCCGAGCCCCTTGAACCGTTGGACCTCGACGTTCGTCCGACCCTTGAACGTCGTGCGCATGAGCTGCTCACGCTCCGCGTCGCTCATCGCGTAGGCGACGTCGCCACCCTTTCGGAGCTGGAACAGCGGTGGCTGCGCGAGGTAGAGACGGCCGTCGGCGATGAGCCGCGGCATGAAGCGGTGGAAGAAGGTGAGGAGCAGCGTCGTGATGTGGCCGCCGTCGACGTCGGCGTCCGCCATCAGGATGATGCGGCCGTAGCGGAGCTTGTCCGCGTCGTAGGCCTCGCCGATACCGGTGCCGAGCGCCTTGACGAGGGCCTGCAGCTCGGAGTTCTCGAGCACCTTGGTGAGCTGCGCGCGCTGGACGTTGAGCACCTTCCCGCGCAGCGGCAGGATCGCCTGCGTGTGGCGGTCGCGTGCGGACTTCGACGAGCCGCCGGCGGAGTCGCCCTCGACGACGAACAGCTCGGTCGTGTCCGGGTCGCGTGCGGTGCAGTCGGCGAGCTTCCCGGGCAGGCCCGCGGACTGCACGTCGAGCAGGCCCTTGCGGCGCGTGAGCTCGCGGGCCGCCTTCGCCGCCTGGCGCGCCTTCGCGGCGACCGACGCGCGCTTGACGACCTTGCGGCCCTTCGCGGCGTTCGCGTCGAGCCAGCGTGCGAGGCCCTCGCCGACGACCTGCTCGGCGTAGGAGCGGGCGAGCGTCGAGCCGAGCCGTCCCTTCGTCTGGCCCTCGAACTGCGGGTCGGGGAGCTTGATCGACACGACCGCGACGAGGCCCTCGCGGACGTCGTCCCCAGTCAGGTTCGGGTCCTTCGCGCCCAGCGCCTTCGACTCGCGGCCGAAGCGGTTGAGCGTCGAGGTGAGCGAACGGCGGAAGCCCTCCTCGTGCGTCCCGCCGTCCGCCGTGCGGACGATGTTGACGTACGACCGGAGGCGGTCGTCGTGGAAGCCCTCGGTCCAGGTGAACGCGACGTCGAGCGCGACCGCGTTGCCGTCGATCTCACGCTCGTCGGAGAAGGTGATGATGGGCACGAGCGGGTCGGCGTCTCCGAGCAGCTCGCCGACGAAGTCGACGAGGCCCTTCTTCGAGCGGTAGGTGACGCTGCGCCCGTCGCGGTCGTCGATCAGCGTGAGCGACAGGCCCGCGTTGAGCAGCGCCGTCTCGTGCAGGCGCTGGGCGATGGTGTCGTGGTCGAAGTCGACGGTCTCGAAGATCGTCGCGTCGGGCCAGAAGCGCACGAGCGTCCCGGTCCCCGTGCGCTTGCCGGGCAGCTTCTTGAGCTTGTCCTTGGTCCGGCCCCGGGCGAAGCCGATCGCGTGACGTGCGCCGCCGCGCGTCACCTCGACCTCGGTCCGGTCGGAGAGCGCGTTCACGACGGACACGCCCACCCCGTGGAGTCCGCCGGACACGGCGTAGGACTGCCGGTCGAACTTGCCGCCCGCGTGCAGGGTCGTGAGCGCGACCTCGACCGCGGGCCGCTTCTCCGTGGGGTGCATGTCGATGGGGATGCCGCGCCCGTCGTCGGCGACCTCGAGGCCCCCGTCCGCGAGGATGCGCACGGTGATGCGCTGCGCGTGACCGGCGAGATGCTCGTCGACGGCGTTGTCGACGATCTCCCACACGAGATGGTGGAGGCCGCGCCGGTCGGTCGAGCCGATGTACATGGCGGGACGCTTGCGCACGCCCTCGAGACCCTTGAGGACACTGATGTTCTTCGCGCTGTACTCGGCCACGTCGCTCCACACGTCCGACATCGGGATGCGCGCGAACGGTAGGCGAGGGGTCACGACGCGCTGCGGAGCCGTGCCCGTGCTGTGGATGCGTGCGGTCGCTCCGCTAGCGTCCCGCGCGTCGGAGGGCAGGACGATGACGGTCGAGCGCACGGCGATCGAGGGGCTGTTCGTCGTGCGGTGGGACACGCACGGAGACGAGCGCGGCTTCTTCCGTCAGACCTACCAGCGCAGCGAGCTCGAGGTGGCGCTCGGTCGCGCACCGACGTTCCGGCAGGGCAACCACTCGAGGTCAGGGCCGGGCGTGCTGCGCGGCTTCCATGCCGAGCCGTGGGACAAGCTCGTCTACGTCGTGCGCGGGCGTGCCTTCTGCGCGATCGCCGACATCCGACCGGACAGCGCGACGTTCGGGGAGGTCGCGACGTTCACGCTCGGCGATGCGCCAGGGGAGCGGATCCGCCTCTACGTCAGCGAGGGTCTCGCGAACTCGTTCCTGACCCTCGAGGACACCGACTACCTCTACGACGTGACCGACGAGTTCCGACCGGGCCTCGACAAGCCGTCGGTCGCGTGGGACGACCCGGACCTCGGTGTCGCCTGGCCGGTGACCGACCCCGTGCTCAGCGAGGCGGATCGGACGAACCCGACGCTCCGCGAGCTCTTCCCGGACCACCCGCGGTTCGGCTGAGTCCGCCCGGCCGTCGTCCGACGGAGGACGATGCGCTCAGTCGCGCGGGCCGTCCAGCTCCGTCCGCTCGTAGTACGCGGCGAGGTCGTCGGTGTGCGTCCCCTCCCACAGCGGCGCGCCGGACCGGTAGGCCGCGCGACCGATGACGTGCCCCGAGACCGGTGAGGTCAGCAGCTGGATGAGGACCGCGAGCCCGAGCACGACCGCAGCACGCGTGGTCCCGATCTCGATCGCGACGCCGGCGAGGATGACGGCGAGGCCGAGCCCGGTCGCCTTCGTCGCCGCGTTCGCGCGCGTCAGCACGTCGGGGAGACGCAGCACCCCGATCCCGGCGAGCAGGATGAGCGCAGCGCCGATCCGGATGAGCGCGGTCGCGATGACGTCAGCGGCGCTCACGATCCGCGCCGTCCGACGAGCAGGCTGAGCGCGACGGTCGCGAGGAAGCCGAGCAGCGTCGCGACGAGCGTCACGTCGACGAGCTGCTCGGAGCCCTCGCGCACGGCGAGCAGTGCGATGGCGGCGATCGCGCCGTAGAGGGCGACGTCCGCCGCGACCGCACGGTCGGCGACGGAAGGGCCGCGCAGGACGCGGACGAGTGCGAGCAGGAACGCTGCAGCGATCGCGAGCAGCGGTGGGTCGAGCAGTGTCATGCGGAGCCCCTCCCTCGTAGCCGTGTCATGTCGAGGACGAGGTCCTCGAGTCGTGCGACCCGGGCGAGGAACTCCTCGCGGGTCGGGGCATAGAGCGTGTGCACGTAGAGGTCGCGCGTGTCCTCGTCCACCTCGAGCGTCAGGGTCCCGGGCGTGAGCGAGATGGCGTTCGCGAGCAGCACGGCCTCGACGAGGTTCCGTGTCCGGGTCGACACGACCATGATGGCCGCCTGCATGCCGAGTCCTGGCGTCGCGACCTCGACGGCGACACGGAGGTTCGCGCGCACGAGCTCGACGAGGAAGAGCGCGAGCGAGCGCACGAGCCGCAGCGGCCAGAGCAGCGCGCTCATCGTCCGACCTCCGCGAGGTACGCCGCCGGGTCGAGGAGCGCGTCCGCGGCATCACCGACGACCTCGAGCAGTCCACCCGCCGCAGGACCGAGGACGAGCGCCGCCAGACCGATCGTGAGCGGCACGGCGATCATCGCCTGCGTCCGCACACGGGTCACCGCAGCGCGCGATGGCTCGGATGCGGTCGTGTCGGCGTCCGTCGGCGCATCTCCCCAGAAGGCGCCGTTGAAGATCTTGATCATCGAGAGCAGGGTGAACAGGCTGACGACGACCGCGGTCGCGCCTGCCCAGAAGGCCTCCGCCTCGAACGCGGCGCGGACGAGCAGGTACTTCCCGAGGAAGCCCGAGGTCGGGGGGATCCCGGCGAGCGCCAGCGCCGGGAGCAGGAAGGCGACGCCGAGCCACGGGCGCGTGCGCATCAGGCCGCCGAGCCGTCCGAGATCGTCCGTTCCCTCGAGGCGGACGACGGTCGCTGCCGCGAGGAACAGCGCACCCTTCACCGCGACGTACTGCACGAGGTAGAAGAGTCCGGCGACGATCGCGCCGCGCGTCCACACGCCGAGCGGGAGCACCAGGTAGCCGACCTGGCTGACCATGTGGAAGGTGAGGATGCCACGCATGTCGTGGCCGCCGACCGCGCCGAGGACGCCGACGACCATCGTCACCGCAGCGAGCACCATCATGAGCGCGAGGAAACCGTCGAGCTCGACGAGTACGACGGAGCCGAGGCGGTACAGCACGTACACGCCTGCCTTCGTCAGGAGTGCCGAGAAGATGGCGGTGACGACCGGCGGCGCCTCGACGTAGGTGCGGGGGAGCCAGCCGTGGAGCGGGACGAGGCTCGCCTTCGCCACGATCGCCACGAGCAGGATCGTCAGCCCCGCCATGGCTCCCGCGTCGGTCCGCACGGCGGTCGCGACCGCGGCGAGGTTCACCGTCCCGACCGCGCCGTAGATGAGTCCGACGCCGAGGAGGAAGGCGGTCGATGCGAGCAGGTTCGTCCCGACGTAGAGCACGCCGGCGCGGATCTGCCTCGCGCCACCGCGCAGCGTGAGGAGCACGTACGACGCGATGAGCATGATCTCGAACGCGACGAACAGGTTGAAGAGGTCGGCAGTGACGAACGCGAGGGCGACGCCGCTCCACAGGATCAGGATCAGCGGGTGGAAGAGCGGGTGGTCGTCCTCGCTGCTGAGCGCCGCGAACACGGACCCGACGAGCGTCATCGAGGATCCGATGGTGAGCATCAGCGCACTGAGCACGTCGACGCCGAGCACGATCGCAAGGCCGCGCGGGAACCCGCCGACGTCGACCGAGAGCGGTCCGCCCGCGCGGACCTCGGTGAGGAGCGCGAGCGACAGCGCGAGCACGGTCCCGAGCGTCACCCAGGTGAGGGTGCGCTGCAGCGCCCGCCGGTACCGCAGCAGTACGGCGACTGCGCCGGCGGTCAGCGGCAGGGCGAGGAGGAGGGTGATGGCGGAGGCGTTCACGGCCCGCGCTCCAGGTCGTCGTCACCGAGGACGTCCCGGCTCCGGAACGCGAGCGCGAGCAGGAAGGCGGTGATCCCGAAGGAGATGACGATCGCGGTGAGCGCGAAGGCCTGGGGGAGCGGGTCGGCCGCATCCGCACCTGCACCGGCGAACGGGACGGCCCGTGTGCCGACCCCGCCCGACGCGATGAGCAGGGTGGTCGCTGCGTGGCCGAGCAGTACGAACCCGAGCGCGACCCGGACGATGCCGCGCTGGAGGATGAGGTAGGTCCCGCCGGCGGCGAGCACCCCGACGACGATCGCGGCGCTCATGGCCGCTCCGTCCCGGACGCGACGTCCGCAGGGCCACCCCGCTCGCCGACGGGGGCGTCCTCCGGCAGTCCCTGTCCGAGGTGGCGGAGCACGGCGACGACGAGGCCGACGACGACGAGGAAGACACCGACGTCGAAGACCAGCGACGCGGCCACCGTGAGGTCGCCGGGGAGGACGATCTTCCCGCCGCTGAGGAACCCGCCGCCGAGCGGGATGCCGAGCAGGCCGTAGACGGCGGCGACGGTGAGGCCCGCGCCGACCATCGGGAGCGTCCGGCCCCATCCGGACTGCCAGAGCCGCTGGTGTCCGCGGCTCAGGTAGAGGAGGACGACCGCAGCGCCCGCGGCGAGTCCACCGATGAAGCCGCCGCCGACGGCGTCGTGACCCCGGAGCAGGAGCCAGCCCGACGTGACGAGCAGCATCGGGGCGAGCAGGCTCGTCATCAGCCGGAGGATTGCGCTGCGGATCGCACCGTCGCCACGGAACCCGTCGTCGCCCGCGGGGTCCGTCCGCGGGGACGGCGGGCCGAGCGGCCGCACGTCGGGGAGGCGCACGAGCGCATAGATGCCGAGCGCCGCGACGAGCAGGACGGAGATCTCCCCGAGCGTGTCGAGGGCGCGGAAGTCGACGAGGATGGTGTTGACGACGTTGTCCCCGCCGGTGATCGGCTCGGCCTCCGCGAGGAAGCGCGAGCCCACGTCGCTCCGGGGACGTCGTCCGGTGACCTGCCACGTCAGGGCGCCGAGGCCGACGCCGACCGCGAGCGCGGTGAGCGTCGCGCCCCGCCGGCGTGGCCATCCGCCGCGCGCGAACGTGTCGGGCAGGCGCCGGAAGACGACGATGACGAGTGCGACGGTCAGCGTCTCGACGAGCAGCTGCGTGAGCGCGAGGTCCGGCGCACCGTGGACGGCGAACCATCCGGACACGAGGAAGCCGGTGAGCCCGAGCGCGGCGACGGCGGCGATGCGGCTGCGGGCCTGGACGACTCCGGCGACCGCGGCGGCGATGAGCACCGCGAGCCCGACCTCCAGCGCGCCGCCGTCCGGGGCCGCGCCGTTCACGTCGATGCTGGTGACGCTGCGCCACAGGAGCAGCGCGACGACACCGAGCACCGGCAGGACGTAGGCGGCGAGCCGGTCCGACGTCGCGGACCGCCGGACGAGCGCGCCGAGGGAGAGCGTCGCGTCGTAGACGCGGTCGAACGCGAGCTCGCCCGAGGCTCTCGGGAGGCGCGCGACGCGCTGCTCGATCGGAGCGGAGGCGCGACGGATGAGCACGCCCCCTGTGACGATGCCGATGCTGAGCAGCAGTGGGACGGTGATGCCGTGCCAGAGCGCGAGCTTGACGTCCGGTCCGGCTCCTCCGAGCTGCATCCCCAGCACGTCGAGCAGCGGGGTCAGGCGGGATGACAGCGGGCCGAGCGCGAGCCCGGCGAGCGCCAGCAGGAGCGCGGGGAGCTCGAACGCGAGCGGCGCCCGGTGGGCATGGGTGCGCTCGGGCCCGAGGAACGCGCCGACGGCGTAGCGCAGCGAGTACGCGACGGTGCCGATGCTCGCGACGACGATGAGGACGAGCCCGGCCGTGCCGAGCCATGCGACCGTGCCGGTCCCCTTGACGAACGCGGCCAGCGCCTCCTCCTTGGTCACGAAGCCGAGGAGCGGCGGCAGGCCGGCCATCGACAGGGCGGCGAGGCCGCCCGCCGCAGCGGTGAGGGGGAGCGAGCATCGGAGGCCGCCGAGCTCGCGGAGGTCCCGGGTGCCGGTCTCATGGTCGATGACACCGACCGTCATGAACAGCGCCGCCTTGAACAG
>JAURQY010000067.1 GCA_030835875.1 Nitriliruptorales bacterium
AACCCCTCGCCGAGGTGGGCGTAGTAGCCGTTGATCTCGCGCGCCCGCTTCGCAGCGAGATGCACGAGATGGAAGGTCGAGTCGACCTTCGAGCGCAGGACGTCGAACTCAGCGATGGGAGTGCCTCCGGGCGGGGTCCGCGAGCACGCGGCTTGGGGAGGATAGCCCTCCTCAGAGCCCGCTGCGTGCTCGTGCGATGACCTCGGCCACCTCTGCAGTGCAGCGATCGAGGTCGGCGTTGACCACGACATGGTCGAACGCGTCACGGGCGGCCATCTCGCCGCGAGCGACCTCCAGCCGAGCCTGGATCTTGGCCTCGTCCTCCGTTCCGCGGTCACGGAGCCGACGTTCGAGCTCCTCGAAGGCCGGCGGGACGAGGAAGATCAGGAGCGCCTCGGGCAGACGGGCACGCACCTGCAGCGCCCCCTGCACCTCGATCTCGAGCAGGACGGTCCTGCCGCTCGCCACGGCCGCGTCCAGCGGTGCCCGCGGGGTCCCGTAGCGGTTCCCGGCGTACTCGGCCCACTCGAGCAGCGCGTCCGTCGCGATCATGCGGTCGAAGGTCGCGTCGTCGATGAATTGGTAGGCGACCCCGTCGCGCTCACCTGGCCGAGGCTCCCGCGTGGTCACGGAGACGGACGTCTCGAGCCCCTCGAGGAGTCCGTGCAGCCCCGCGTGCACGCTCCCCTTCCCCACGCCCGAGGGCCCGGAGATGACGACGACCAGGCCGCGATCCTCGGTCACGGGGAGGGCCGCCGACCCCAGCGACCGGCGAGCAGCGCGGCCCGCTGGTTCGGACCGAGGCCGCGGAGGCGCCGGGATGGCGCGATGCCGCAGCTCGCGAGGATCGCCTCGACACCCCTGGGGCCGACACCGGGGAGGGATCCGAGCGCCTCGGTGACGCGCATCCCAGCGAGCGCGGGCTCCTCCATCGCCGCTGCGAGCAGGCCGGCGAGGTCCGCCTCGCCGCGACTCAGCCGCACCTTCCACTCGGCGCGCGCGCGGCGGGCGTCGATGGCGCTCCGGGAGGCACGCCTGCGTGCGTCGTCGTCGAGCGGTGGTACGCCCACGTCGCCTCCGGAGGTCATGACGAGGCGGTGACGGTAGTCCGGACGCGCGCCCCACGAGCACTACGGTGTCGTGGTCGGACGCGCGGGCAGTGGAGGGTGACGATGACGGGCCTCGTCCTCGGCGTCGACCTCGACGGTGTGTGTGCGGACTATGAGTCCGCGCTCCGTGGGTCCATCGCCGCACGCCGCGGCGTCGACCCAGCGACGCTCCCCGCGCAGGAGACGACCGGACACTTCGCCGAGTGGGGGCTGTCGGCCGAAGGCTTCCGTGAGGCGCACCGTGTCGCGGTGACCGACGACCGCATCTTCCGGACGATGCAGCCCTACCCGGGCGTGGCCGAGGCGCTGTGGCGACTCTCGGACGCCGGGGTGTGGATCCGCATCATCACGCACCGGCTCCTCTTCAACGGTCTGCATGAGGCGAGTGCCGCCGACACGGCCGTCTGGCTCGACCAGCACGACATCCCCTACCGCGACCTGTGCTTCATCGGCGACAAGGCGACCGTCGGTGCCGACCTCTACATCGATGACAGCCCGCACAACATCGAGGCGCTGCGCCGCGCTGGGCGGACGGCGATCGTGTTCGACCAGCGCTACAACCGCCATCTCGACGGCCCGCGCGTGCGCAGCTGGGAGGAGATCGAGCCGCTGGTGATCGATCATCTCGACGGTGACCCGGCGCGCGCGAGCGCGGACGATGCGGAGGACCTCGGTGGCTGAGGGTGCACTCGACGCCGAGGGCGTCGCACGGCTCGTCGACGTGCTGATCGACGCGGAGGCGCTGCGGTTCGGCGATCTGATCACGAAGTCGGGGCGGCCGACGCCCTACTTCGTCAACTTCGGACAGGTGCGCACCGGTCCGCAGCTCGCTGCGCTGGCCGCGTGCTACGCGGACGGTGTCGCGCGCATCTTCGGCGACGGCGTCGACGTCCTCTTCGGCCCTGCGTACAAGGGCATCCCGCTCGCCGTCGCGACCTCGCTCGCCCTCGAGCGACGCGGTATCTCCGTGGGCTTCGCGTTCGATCGCAAGGAGGCCAAGGACCACGGCGAGGGTGGCACGATCGTCGGCATGCAGCCGTCGGCCGGCGACCGCGTCGTCATCCTCGAGGACGTGACGACCGCCGGCACATCGCTCGACGCGTCCATCCCGCTGCTGCGCGCCACCGCCGGTGTCGAGGTCGTCGGCGTCCTCGTCGGCGTCGACCGCCTCGAGCACGCTGCCGAACCGACCGAGACGGCCCTCGACGGAGTCGGCCGTCGGTACGGCGTCCGTGTCGCAGCGCTCGCGACCATCGAGGACGTCGCCGAGAGGCTCATCGGGCGCACCATCGATGCGGACGACGTCGCCCGCATCCGCGCGCATCTCGAGCGCTACGGGGTCCGCACCGCGTGAGCGGTACCGCGGGCGAACCCGACGATCAGCGCAGCGTCGCGACGATCGTCCGGACGGCGGCGACGGGGTCGTCGGCGCGCGTGATCGGTCGGCCGACGACGAGCAGGTCGGCACCCGCGGTCACCGCGTCCCGGGCGGACATCGCCCGCGCGTGATCGTCGGTCCCCGCCGCCTCGGCGCGGATCCCGGGAGTGACGACGAGCGGCTCGACGCCGACCGCTCCCCGGACGCGACCGAGATCGACTGGCGCGCACACCAGCCCGTCGACGCCGCTGTCGACCGCCATGGCGGCGAGCTGTGGGACCTGCACCTCGGCCGGCTCCATGCCCATCGCGGCGAGCTCGCCGTCCGAGGTGGAGGTCAGGACGGTGACGGCGAGCAGCCGGAGTCGCTCGTGCGGTGGTCGTCCTCCGACTGCCTCGGCCGCCGCGTCCGCCGCCGCGCTCAGCATGCGTGGGCCTCCAGACGCGTGGACCGTCAGGAGGCCGACGTCGAGCGCGGCCGCGGAGGCGACGCTGCGGGTGACCGTCGTCGGGATGTCGTGCAGCTTCAGGTCGAGGAACACGCGCCCGTGCTCGGCGATCGCCGCGACGGCGCGCGGCCCCTCCCGCGTGAAGAGCTCGAGTCCGACCTTGAACCATCCGACCTGGCCCGCGAGCCGCCCGGCGAGGGCGACGGCACGGTCGAGGTCCTCGACGTCGAGCGCGACGGCGATGCGGCCCGCCGGACCATCCGGGACGTTCACGACGGCCTCCGGAGCGTCACCGCGCCGATGATGTCCTGCACGCTGGCGTGACCGTGCTCGGCGAGCCACGCGGCGAGACCATCGCGCAACGTCTCGGTCGCGAACGGATCCACGAACCCACCCGTCCCGACGGCGACCGCGCGAGCACCCGCACGCAGGAACTGCACGACGTCCTCGACGGTCCGCACACCTCCGCAGCCGACGATGGGCACATCGGGAAGCGCCGCGTGGACCTGGTGGACGACCCGGACGGCGACGGGACGGATCGCCGGGCCACTCAGCCCGCCGTAGGTGTTGGCGAGCTCCGCGACGCCCGTGACCGGATCGATCGCCATGCCGAGGACGGTGTTGATGAGGGTGAGCCCGTCCGCACCGGCCTCGACGACCGCTCTGGCGACCGCTACCACGTCGCTCGCGTCCGCACTGAGCTTCGCGAGCACCGGGACGTCCGCGACGAGCGCGACCGCTCGGATCACCTCGGCGGACGCGGTCGCGTCGAGCGCGAACACGAGCCCGCGATGCTCGACGTTCGGGCAGGAGAGGTTCACCTCGATCGCCTCGATGCCCTGCGCACCACGCAGCCGGCGGGCGACATGGGCGAAGTCGTCGACCGTGTCACCCGCGATCGAGACGACCGTCGTCGCGCCATGATCGGCCAGCCATGGCAGGTCGTCGCGGAGCCAGGCATCGACACCCGGGTTCTGCAGCCCGATCGCGTTCAGCATCCCGGACGGTGTCTCGACCATGCGAGGTGTCGGGAGTCCCTTGCGGGGAGCTCTCGTCAATGACTTCACGACGACCGCGCCGACACCGCTCACGTCGACGAAGCGATCCATCTCGCGTCCGGAGGCGAAGCAGCCGGACGCCGTCGCGATCGGATTGTCGAGAACGAGACCACCGATGTCCGTCGTGAGGTCGACGTCGCCCGCTCGCAGCGTCATCGCACACCCCCGTCGGACCCGTCGACACCTCCGGGATCATTCACGACGCCGGCACCTGCGAGCTGCATCCCCTCGGCCGCATCGACCGCGGCATCGAGACCCATGCGGCGCCACTCGACGCGCGCGCCGTCCATCACGGGGCCATCGATGCAGGAGCGCCGCATCTGAACCTCGCCCGAGCGGTCACGGACCGGGATGACGCAGGTGAAGCAGATGCCGAGCCCACAGGCCATCCGCTCCTCGAGCGCGACGCGGACCTCGATGCCGAGCCGCGCCCCGACGACGGAGACGGCGGCGAGCATCGCGTTCGGACCGCAGGCGTAGATGACGTCGGTCCCACCACGCTCGACCGCCTCGGCCATCACATCGGTGACTCGTCCACGCTGGCCCGCGCTCCCGTCGTCCGTCGTCGTCCGCAGCGAGTGTGCGATGCGCTTCGCCTCGAGGGAGTGCAACAGCGTGTCCTCCGTCGATGCGCCGACGATGAGGTCGACCCGGTGTCCGAGCGGGACGAGGACCTCGGTGAGGTAGTGCAGGGGTGCCGCGCCGTAACCACCGCCGACGAGCAGGCAGCTGGCTGTGCGCTGTGGGAGCGGGAAGGCGCGCCCGAGCGGGCCGACGACGTCCAGGCGCTCCCCCGTGTGGACCTCCGCGAGCCAGGCGGAACCGACACCATCCGGTCCGACGACGATCTCGACGGTGCCCACCCCGCCGTCAGCGCTGTCCGCGGCGCGGGCGATCGACAGAGGACGTCGGAGCAGCGTCCCGGGCGCCTCGACCGCGATCTCGAGGAATTGGCCGGGGCGGCAACGGGCCGCGAGGGCGGGCGCGGCGAGCACGAGCGTCACGTACGGGCCGGAGCGGCGCCGGGCGACGACCTCGGCGACGACCTGGATCGGCCCGTCGCGGTCGATGCGACCCCTGACCGACACGTCGCTCATGCGCGGACCACGCGCGAGGCGAGACGCTCGAGGACCTCCGCGTGGCGGTCCTGCAGCGAGCGGACCGCGAAGCCGGTGCGCTGGAGCGCCTCGACACCCAGGAGGGCCGCGCTCATCCCTGCCACCGTCGTGACGCACGGCACGCCGTTGCTCACCGCGGTCTGCCGGATCAGGAGCCCATCGCCGCGCGCATCAGGGCCGTACGGCGTGTTGAGGACGAGGTCGATGCCACCCTCCCGCAGCCCACGGACGATCGCATCGTCGCCCTCCGTGACCTTGCCGACACGAGTGACCGGTACGCCCCAACGCTCGAGGACCCGTGCTGTCCCGTCCGTCGCGAGCAGGTTCAGCCCGAGGTCGACGAGTCGCCGCGCGACGAGGATCACCGCGCGCTTGTCACGGTCCGCGACGGAGAGGAAGACCGTCCCATCCGTGGGGAGGATCAGCGTCCCCGTCCCGGCCTGCGCGCGAGCGAACGCATCACCGAAGTCGTCAGCGATGCCCATGACCTCACCCGTCGAGCGCAGCTCCGGGGTGAGCGCTGGGTCGACGCCCGGGAAGCGGTCGAACGGAAGCACCGCCTCCTTGACCGCGACGTGCTGGAGGAGGTCCGGGTCGTAGCCGTGCACGGGCAGCGAACCCTCCGCACGCAGCTCAGCGAGCGACGTACCTGCCATGACGCGTGCTGCGACCTTGGCGAGCGGCGTCCCGATCGCCTTCGACACGAACGGGACGGTGCGTGAGGCGCGTGGGTTCGCCTCGATGCAGAAGAGCTGCTGGTCGCGCACCGCGAACTGCACGTTCATAAGTCCGCGCACGCCGAGCCCACGCGCGATGCGTCCCGCGACGTCGACGATCTCGCGCTCGAGCGCACGCGACAGCGTGACGGGCGGGATCGCGCAGGCGGAGTCCCCGGAGTGGACGCCGGCCTCCTCGATGTGCTCGAGGATGCCACCAACGAGCAGCTCCTCGCCGTCGAAGACGACATCGACGTCCACCTCGATGGCGGACTCGAGGAACCGGTCGACGAGGATCGTCTGGTCGCCCGCCGCCTCGAGCGCCGCGCCGACCTCACGGTCGAGCGCGGCCGGGTCGTCGACGATCCGCATCGCTCGCCCGCCGAGCACGAACGATGGCCGGACGAGGACCGGGTAGCCGATCCGTCCGGCGACGGCGCGTGCCTCGTCCGCGGTCCGCGCGGTACCACCCGCCGGCATCCGGGCACCGATGTCGTCCATCATCGCGGCGAACAGGCCTCGGTCCTCAGCGGTGTCGATCGCGTCGGGCGAGGTACCCCAGATCGGCACGCCGGCATCCGCGAGTCCCCGGGCGAGCTTGAGCGGTGTCTGGCCACCGAACTGGACGATCACGCCTGCGGGGCGCTCACGGTCGACGACCTCGAGCACGTCCTCGAGCGACAGGGGTTCGAAGTAGAGGCGATCGGCGGTGTCGTAGTCGGTGGAGACCGTCTCCGGGTTGCAGTTGACCATGATGGTCTCGTACCCAGCGTCCTTGAGGGCGAGCACCGCGTGGACGCAGCAGTAATCGAACTCGACGCCCTGACCGATCCGGTTGGGACCCGACCCGAGCACGATGACGGAGCGGCGGTCGTGCGGTGCGACCTCGTCCTCCTCGTCGTACGTGGCGTAGTGGTAGGGCGTCGTCGAGTCGAACTCGGCCGCGCAGGTATCGACGGTCCGGTAGACCGGCCGGATGCCGTGGCCGTGCCGCGCCGCGCGCACATCCGACTCCTCGACACCGGCGAGCACGCCGAGGAGACGGTCCCCGACCCCGTCGCGCTTAGCCGCGCGCAGCAGATCCGCGTCCGTGAGGACAGACTCCCCCACCTCCGCGATCCGCGCATGCAGCTTCGTGAGCTGCTGCATCTGGTCGACGAACCATGGGTCGTAGGCCGTCAGACGTGCGACCTCCTCCACGCTCATCCCGCGCGCCAACGCCTGGGCGACACGCAGGATCCTGCGGGGCGTGGGACGGACGAGGTCCGCCTCGAGGGTCGCCGCGTCGCAGCCGTCGTCCTCGCGGTGGAAGCCGATCGTGCCGTCCTCGAGGCTCCGCAGCGCTCGGTGGAGCGCATCGCGGAAGGATCGACCGAACGCCATCGCCTCGCCGACCGAGTGCATCCGCGTGGTCAGCGTGTCATCCGCACCCGGAAACTTCTCGAAGTCGAAGCGTGGCACCTTGACGACCACGTAGTCGATCGACGGTTCGAATGCGGCGCGCGTGCGACCCGTGATGTCGTTCGCGATCTCGTCGAGCGTGTAGCCGAGGGCGAGGCGGGCCGCGATCTTCGCGATCGGGAACCCTGTCGCCTTCGACGCGAGCGCCGATGAGCGTGACACGCGGGGGTTCATCTCGATCACGAGCTGGCGTCCGGTCACCGGATCGACCGCGAACTGCACGTTCGAACCACCCGTCTCCACACCGATGCGACGAAGGACGGTGAACGCCGCGTCACGCATCCTCTGGAGCTCCGGGTCCGACAGGGTCATCGCCGGTGCGACGGTGATCGAGTCGCCGGTGTGCACGCCCATCGCGTCGATGTTCTCGATGGAGCAGACGATCACGCAGTTGTCGTTGCGGTCACGCATGACCTCGAGCTCGAACTCCTTCCAGCCGAGGACCGACTCCTCGACGAGGACCTCGCCGACGGGCGAGTCGGCGATGCCGCGTGCGATGCGCTCGCGCAGCTCCGGCTCGTCGTGGGCGATCCCGCCACCCTTGCCACCGAGCGTGAAGGACGGACGCAGGACGAGGGGGTAGCCGAGCTCCTCAGCCGCGGCGAGCGCGTCGTCGACGCTGCGGACGTAGACCGATCGCGGGCACTCGAGCCCGACCTCGGCCATCGCGACACGGAAGCGTTCGCGGTCCTCCGCCGTTCGGATCGCCTCGATGTCTGCACCGAGCAGCTCGACCTCGAACTCGTCGAGGACACCCGCCTCCGCGAGCTCGATCGCGAGGTTCAGCGCCGTCTGGCCGCCGAGCGTCGCGAGGAGCGCATCCGGACGCTCCTGCTCGATGACCGCACGGACGGACTGCACGGTGAGCGGCTCCACGTAGGTCGCGTCCGCGACGTCGGGATCCGTCATGATCGTCGCCGGGTTCGAGTTGACGAGGACGACCCGCAGACCCTCCTCGCGCAGGACGCGACACGCCTGGGTGCCGGAGTAGTCGAACTCGCCTGCCTGACCGATGACGATCGGTCCGGAGCCGAGGACGAGGACGCTCTTCAGATCGTCGCGCCGCGGCATCAGGCCACCTCCCCACGGACGTCGAGATCGAGGACCGACCGCGCGCGTCCTTCCCTGAACGCCTGCATCAGGGCGCCGAAGCGGTCGAAGAGGTAGTGGGCGTCGGAGGGGCCTGGCGCCGCTTCCGGGTGGTACTGCACGCTGAACGCGGGGATGTCGAGCGCGGCGAGCCCCTCGACGACGTCGTCGTTGAGGTTCACGTGGCTCACCTCGACCTCGCCATGCTCCGCCGTGCGGTAGCGGAGGTCGCCGGTCCGTTCACCGAGCGTCGTCGCATCGACGGCGAAGCCGTGGTTGTGGCTCGTGATCTCGACGACGCCCTCTCGCCGACGGAGCACGGGCTGGTTGATGCCCCGGTGGCCGAACGCGAGCTTGTACGTGGACGCTCCCAGGGCCCGACCGAGCAGCTGCGATCCGAGGCAGATGCCGAAGACCGGCACCTCGCCGAGGAGCGCACGCATCGTCGTGACGGCCGCGTCGACGGTCGCCGGATCACCCGGCCCGTTCGAGACGAACAGTCCGTCCGGCTCGAGGGCGCGGACCTCCTCGGCGGTCGTCGTCGACGGCAGCAGGTGCACCTCAGCACCGAGCCCGACGAGCCCGCTGATCATCGACCGCTTCATCCCGAGGTCGAGCGCGGCGATCCGCAGGTGGGTCGGTCCGTCGGGGCGCACGACGCGTGGTGCGCGGACGCCGACCTCGCTCACGAGCTCGCGCCCCTCCATCGACGGGCTCTCTCGCACGAGGGCGAGCAGCGCGTCGACGTCGAGCACCTCGCTCGAGAGCCCGGCACGCATCGACCCGTGCTCGCGCAGGCGCCGCGTCAGCCGCCGGGTGTCGACGTCCTCGATCGCGACGACGCCGGCCTCACGCAGCGCGTCGGGCAGGCTCCCCTGGGAGCGCCAGGACGACGGACGGTGCGCCATCTCCCGGACCACGAAGCCGGCCACCTGGATCGCGTCCGACTCCGCATGGTCGGGATGCATCCCGTAGTTGCCCACGTGTGCGGCTGTCATCGCGACGAGCTGTCCGCGGTAGGACGGGTCGGTGAGCACCTCCTGGTAGCCGGTCATCCCCGTGTTGAAGACGGCCTCGCCGAGGACCGTCCCCTTCGCACCGACACTGCGGCCGCAGAAGGCCGTCCCGTCCTCGAGCACGAGCAGAGCATCAGACATTCGGGACCTCCGTCACGACCGCACCGTCACGCAGCGTCGGGCGACCGTGGAGCACGGTATGGCGGGCACGACCGACGAGCGTCCGGCCGTGGAACGGGGTGTTGTCGGCGCGGCTGCGCAGGAGGGCACGGTCCACGGTCCAGGTCAGCTCCGGGTCGAACACCTGCAGGTTCGCCGGCGAGCCGGGCACGATCGGACCGCCGTGCCCCCGCGTGTTCCGGACGGTCGCGGGTCCGGTCGTGAACCGCGCGACGGCGGTGAGCGCGTCCATGCGTCCGGTGCGGACGAGCTCCGTGTGCACGATGGGGAACGCGGTCTCGAGCCCGAGCATCCCGCACGGCGCGTGCTCCCACGGCTGCCGCTTCGCCTCGCGCCCGTGCGGCGCATGGTCGGTGGCGACCGCGTCGATCGTCCCGTCGATGAGTGCGGCGCGCAGCACCGCCACGTCCGCCGCGGTGCGCAGCGGTGGGTTCACCTTCATCACCGCGTCATACGCGGCGACCTCGACGTCCTCGAGCAGGAGATGATGGGGCGTGACCTCCGCGGTGACGCGGGTCCCGGCCTGCTTGGCGCGTCGCACGAGCTCGACACCTCCGGCCGTCGTCAGGTGCGGGACGTGGAGCCGGGCCCCGGCGCCATGGGCGAGGATGAGGTCACGCGCGAGCATGATCTCCTCCGCCTCGCGCGGCCAGCCCGGGAGGCCGAGGACCGAGGACATCGCACCCTCGTTCATCTGCGCGTCCGCGGTCAGGACCGGGTCCTCGGAGTGGTTGCACACGACGACGTCGAACGCGGTCGCGTACTGCAGCGCCCTGCGCATCACGAGGCTGTCCCCGAGCGGGATGCCGTCGTCGGAGAAGAAGTCCACGCGGGCGTCCGAGCGCGCGAGCTCGCCCATCGGCGTGAGCTCGACGCCGCCGAGCCCCCTCGTGATCGACGCGACAGGGAGCAGGTCGACGAGCCCGACCTCGCGGCCGCGACGCAGCACGAGCTCGATGACGACCGCCGTGTCGGCGACCGGGTCCGTGTTCGCCATCGGCGAGACCGCGGTGTACCCACCGGCCGCAGCGGCCGCCGAACCGGTGGCCACGTCCTCGGCGCCCTCGCCCCCCGGCTCTCGCAGGTGGGTGTGGAGGTCGATCAGACCCGGGGTGACCCAGCACCCTCGTGCGTCCAGCACGTCGGCTCCGGGCGACGCCGCGGCGACGTCCGGACCCACCGCAGCGACGACCCCGTCGCGGACGAGCACGTCGGCGACCCGGTCGGTGCCGCTCGCGGGATCGAGGACCCGACCACCGCTGATGAGGAGCTCGTTCACGATGCGACCTCCGCGCGGGTCGTGGCGGACAGCAGCCGGTAGAGGCAGGCCATGCGGACCGCGATGCCGTTGGTGACCTGCTCGGTGATGACCGAACGCGGGTCCTCCATCGCCTCGCTCGTGAGCTCGACACCACGGTTGACGGGACCGGGGTGCATGAGCAGCGCATCGGCCGGCAGACGACGCAGTCGGTCGGCACCGATGCCCCACACGCTGGCGTACTCGCGCGTCGACGGGAAGAACGCGCGGTGCATGCGCTCGCGCTGCACCCGAAGGACGTAGAGGACGTCGGTGTCGGGCAGCACCGCGTCGATGTCGGAGGCCACCGTCACGCCCCACCCGCCGACGTCCGGCGGGAGGAGCGTCGGCGGGGCGACGAGCGTCACGTGCGCACCGAGCATCCGGAGCAGCTCGACCTCGCTGCGCGCAACACGCGAGTGCAGCACGTCCCCGACGATGGTGACGCGGGCACCCTCGACGGTCCCACAACGCTCGCGGATCGTGAGCGCGTCGAGCAGGGCCTGGGTGGGGTGCTGGTGCCACCCGTCACCCGCGTTGAGCACCGGCACCTCGACCTCGCGTGCGAGTTGCACCGGTGCCCCTGCGGAGGACGTCCGCAGCACGATGAGGTCGACACCGAGCGCCATCAGGGTCTCGGCTGTGTCGAGCAGCGACTCGCCCTTCGTGACCGAGGTGCCCTCGGCCGTGAAGTCCACGACGTCCGCCGAGAGGCGCTTCGCGGCGAGGTCGAAGCTCAGCCGCGTCCGCGTCGAGTCCTCGAGGAAGAGGTTGCAGACGATCCGACCACGCAGCGTCGGAACGCTCGCCCGTTCCCGTCTCGCGATGGGGAGCATCTCGCGCGCCGTGTCGAGCAGGTCGTCGACCTGGTCACGGGTCAGGTCCCGGATGGCGATCAGATCGGTCAGTGGCGCGCTCATCGCGCGTCGCCGACGACGACCTCGTCCACGCCGTCGGTCTCCGACAGCCGGACGACCACCATCTCCTCGGTCGACGTCGGGATGTTCTTCCCGACGTGGTCGGCGCGCACCGGGAGCTCACGGTGGCCGCGGTCGACGAGACACACGAGTCGGATCCGCGCCGGCCGCCCGAGGGCACTCGTCGCATCGAGCGCGGCACGCACCGTCCGCCCCGTGTAGAGCACGTCATCGACGAGGACGACCGTGCGTCCCTCGACGTCGACCGGCACGTCGGTCGCACCGATCGGCATCGGATCACGGAGTGCGAGGTCGTCCCGGTAGAGGGTGACGTCGAGCTCGCCGACGGGGACGTCGACGCCCTCGATGGTGCGGATCGCATCCGCCAGGCGCCGGGCGATCGGGACGCCCCGTGTTCGGACGCCGAGCAGCACGAGGTCCTGCGCCCCCCCGTTGCCCTCGATGACCTCATGAGCGAGCCGACGGACCATGCGCGAGAGGTCATCCGCGTCGAGGAGGCGCCTCATCGACGGGCCCCGTCACGCAACTCGACACGTGATCCGACGGAGGGACAGGACGGTCGCGTAGTCGATGTGCGTACGCATGCGCGGACCATCTGCGCCTCCTTCCCGGCCTCGCAGGACCGGTCGTTAAAGGACGGACGTGCCGAAGACTACCAGCGCACAGCGGCGCGGTCCCGTCAGGCGATCGCCTCGGGACCGGGCTCGCCCTCGAGCCGCCCCTCCGCGCGCAGCTCCCGGACGAGCGCGGCGAGCACGCCGTTCACATAGCGACCGGAGTCGTCGGTCGAGAGGTCGGAGGCCATGCGGACCGCCTCGTCCATGACGACGGCGACGGGTGTCGGCTCGGTCAGGAGCTCGTGCAGCGCGAGCCTCAGGACGTTGCGGTCGACGACGGGCATCCGCCCGATGCGCCAGCCTCGGGCGCTCCGCGCGATCCGCTCATCGAGCTCCGGAAGGGTCGCGCCGAGCCCGTGGAGCAGCGTCACCGCGAACCGGTCGAGGGTCGCTCCGCCGAGGTCCTCGTCGGATCCTTCCTGGCCACGCTCGAGCTCCTCCTGGAGCACGTCGAGCGGATCGACCTGGCGGACGTCCGCCGCATGCAGGATGCGGAGGACGGCGAGGCGGCTCGCGTGAGGGTCACGCGTGTCATCCCGGCGTGCGGGAGCATCGTCCGGTCGGCCCGCCATCAGGCGCGGGAGATGTAGTCGCCGCTCCGCGTGTCGACCTTGATCTTCTCGCCCTTCTCGATGAAGAGCGGCACCTGGACGACCTTGCCGGTCTCGAGCGTCGCGGGCTTGGTCGCCGACGTCGCCGTGTTCCCGGCATGCCCCGGGTCGGTCTCCGTGATCGTCAGCACCTTCGAGGCGGGCAGCTCGACGCCCACGATGCGGCCCTCGTACACCGAGACGCCGAGCTCGTCCCCCTCAAGGAGGTAGTCGATCGCGTCGCCGATGGCCTTGAGCGGCGCGTTCTGCTGCTCGTAGGTCTCCGCGTCCATCAGCACGAGGTCGTCGCCGTCGCGGTAGAGGTACTGGAGCGTGCGTCGGTCGATGATGGCCTGCTCGACGTCCTCACCGGCGCGGAAGGTCTTCTCGACGACCTTGCCGGTCTCGAACTCCCGCAGCTTGGTGCGGACCACCGCCCCGCCCTTCCCGGGCTTGTGGTGGTTCCAGTCGACGATCTGCTGCAGCTTGCCGTCGATCAGCAGCGTCATGCCGTTCTTGAGGTTGTTCGTCGAGACCATGTCAGGCTCCGTCGGACAGGGCGGGAACGAGTCCGCGCTCGAGGTCGGTCAGCACGTCCACCGTCCCCTCGAGCACGACGACCGAGTCCTCGATGCGGACCCCGCCGACACCCGGGAGGTAGATGCCGGGTTCGACGGTGAACGTCGCCCCAGGGGGAAGGCTAGCAGCGGAGGGGTCGGTGACCAGCGGCGCCTCGTGCACGTCGAGGCCGATCCCGTGCCCCGTCGGGTGGACGAACGCGTCGCCGTACCCCGCCGTCGCGATCACGTCGCGAGCAGCGCGGTCGATGCTCGCGACGTCCCCGTCGACCCGCGCCGCCGCCCGCCCAGCGGCGTTCGCGGCCTCGACGAGCGCGTGGACCTCACGCAGTCGGCTCGGGACGGCTGCGACGTCACCAACCGCAAGGGTGCGAGTCATGTCCGCGCGGTACCCGTCGACCTCCGCGCCGCAGTCGATCGTCACGAGGTCGCCCTCAGTGAGCACCCGATCCCCCGCCTCATGATGCGGGGAGGCACCGTTCGGGCCGCTCGCGACGATCGTCGGGAACGCCACTCCGTCGGCACCGTGCTCTCGGAACGCATGCTCGATGGCGTGGGCGAGCGAGCGCTCGGCGATCCCCGGCGACGCACCTGTGTGCGCGACGCCGCGCAGCACCTCGGCGGTGATGTTGCACGCACGGCGCAGCCGCGCGACCTCCGCGACGTCCTTGCTCGCGCGGAGACCGGCGACGAGGCCCCTCGTCCGCACGACAGGTCGACCATCGCGCGCCGACTCGAGACGATCGGCCTGCGCGAGCGTGACGTGCTCGGCATCCACACCGAGCGGCATGGACCCGAGCGCGGCGACGACCGCCCCGACCGGACGTGCGAGCTCGACCTGTGCGACATCGAGGTCGACGATGCGCTCGCGGTAGCGCGCGTCGGTCACGAGCATGTCGTCAGCGGGCGACGCGCCGACGACGACGGCGCCGCTCGATCCGGCGAATCCCGTCAGGTAGCGCACGTCGACCGGGCGCGTCACGAGCAACGCCTCGCACCCGGCCTCCTCGAGGAGCGCACGCAGCCGGTCGCGGCGAGCAGCATGGTCCATGCCGGGCAGTGCGCCAGCGGACGACGTCACCCGCGGCGCTCCTCCGCGAGCGCGACGGCCGCATCGATCGCGAGCCGGTACCCGTGGGCACCGAGGCCCGCGATCGTCCCTGAGCACACCCCCGCGATGACGGACGCGTGGCGGAACGGCTCGCGCGCCTGCGTGTTCGAGAGGTGGAGCTCGATGCAGGGCACGTCGAGGAGCTCGAGCGCATCGCGCAGCGAAAGGCCGTAGTGGGTGAGCGCACCGGCGTTGATGATGACCGCGTCAGCCGGTGTCGCGCCCGTGACGACACGGTGCACGGCGGCGACGAGCTCACCCTCGCCGTCGTGATGGACGTGGACGAGCTCGGCCCCGTGTGCGCGTGCGGCTTCCGTCGCGATGGCGACGAGGTCGTCGAGCGTGCGCGTTCCGTAGACGGCAGGATCGCGATGTCCGAGCATCGCCAGGTTCGGCCCGCTGAGCAGGAGGATGCGCACGGTGGCCTCCGGTCGCGCCGGTCGTCGACGGCGCGACCGCGACGCTAGCGGGCGGGCACCTCGAGGCGGTCGAGGACGGTGTCGAGCACGGCGGGGCTGACGGGGACGAGGGTCGGGCTGGCCAGATCCTCGAGGAGGACCATGCGGACCCCGTCGCGTGCCTTCTTGTCCCGCGCCATCGTGGCATGGACCGCGTCCCGCGCGAGCACGGGGACCGCGGTGGGGAGGCCGACTGCCTCGAGGCACGCACGCGTCCGTCGGACGACGGGCTCCGGGGTGATGCCGAGTTCTACCCCGACCTCGAGTGCGACGACGAGGCCGACGGACACGGCCTCGCCGTGCAGGAACGTCCCATAGCCGGTGAGGGTCTCGAGGACGTGCCCGTAGGTGTGACCGAGGTTGAGGTGCGCGCGCTCTCCCGCCTCACGCTCGTCGGATGCGACGACACGCGCCTTGATCGCCGCGGCTCGAAGGATGAGCGCATGGAGGAGCAGCGCGTCCCCATGGCGGATGCCGTCCGGATCGCGCTCGATGCGCTCGAGCAGCGTCACGTCGGCGATGAGGGCGGCCTTGACGATCTCGGCCGACCCCTCGATCCGCAGCCGCTCCGGCAGGGTGGCGAGCACCGTCGGGTCCGCCGCGACCGCGACCGGTTGATGGAAGGCGCCGACGAGGTTCTTGCCCGCAGCGAGGTTGATGCCCGTCTTCCCACCGATGGACGCGTCGACCATGGCGAGCAGCGTCGTGGGCACCTGCAGGAGCGCGACACCGCGCATCCAGGTCGCTGCGACGAACCCGGCGAGGTCACCGACGACGCCGCCACCGACGGCGACGATGAGGTCGTCGCGTCCGAGCGGCCATGCCGCGCACGCCTCCCACAGGTCCGCGAGCACGGTGGGCGACTTCGCGACCTCGCCGTCGGGGACCTCGTGGACACGCACGTCGAGCCCGGCGATCCGGAGCCCGTCGAGCACGCGCGCGACGTGCCCGTGCGCGACGAGCGGCGCCTGGGTGACGAGCAGGGCACGTCGGGCGTGCAGCGGGAGCGGTACCTGCGCACCGAGGTCGTCGAGCAGGTCCTCGCCGACGACGATCTGGTAGCCGCGACCGTCGAGCGCGACCTCGAGACGGGACGGTGCGCTCACGTCATCACCTGCTCGAACTCGCTCGGGGTCAGCACGTCCCCCGCCTCCATCGCCCAGGCGAGGATGCGGTCGGCGACGTGCTCGGGGTCGTCGGCTGCGTCGACCACGAGGTCGGCGACCGACGCGTAGCGCCCGCGTCGGGCGTCGAGCACCTCGGCGACGACCTCGTGCAGCGGCGCCGCGTCGGGCCCCGGGCGGAGCAGCGGGCGATGCTCGCGCTGCGGGGCGAGACGATCGGCGAGCACGCCGATTGGGACGTCGAGGTGCACGATGACACCGCTGAGCAGCAGGTCGGCGACGGTGTCGTCGCGCAGGACCGTGCCGCCACCGAGCGCCAC
>JAURQY010000068.1 GCA_030835875.1 Nitriliruptorales bacterium
GGACCGCGATCGCACGGCCCGTGGCGACGCCACGCGGACCGGCGCCGTCGCCCTCGCGCTCGTCGTCGCCGCGAGCCTCCTGGCCGGGGGGCTCCTGCGCGCACTCGGCGGCTGACGGCGTACCGTCACCCTCAGAGGCGACGCCGAGGGCCCGTGGGGGCCGAGGAGGACCGTGGTGCGACCGGTCGCGATGGACCCGGACTACCGGCGAGCGGCGCTCACAAGGATGAGCGCGGAGACGCAGAACATCCTGGTGATCGGCGGCGGCGTCACAGGAGCCGGCATCGCACTCGACGCGGTCACCCGGGGGCTCTCGACGGCGCTCGTCGAGCAGCGCGACCTCGCATCCGGGACCTCGAGCCGTTCGTCCAAGCTGCTGCACGGCGGGCTGCGGTACCTCGAGCAGTACGACTTCGGCCTCGTGCGGGAGGCGCTGCGCGAACGCGACCTCCACCTCACGACGCTCGCACCGCACCTCGCGCGCCCCGTCTCGTTCCTCTTCCCGCTCACCGGTGCGGCGTGGGAGCGCGCGTACATCGGTGCCGGGATCGCGCTCTATGACACGCTCGGCGGCGCGCGGAACATGCCGGCCCATCGCCACCTGACCCGTACCGGCGCGCTCCGACTCGTCCCCGCACTGCGAGCCGACGCCCTCCGCGGCGCCATCCGCTACTACGACGCGCAGATCGACGATGCTCGTCACACGATGGAGATCGCTCGAACCGCCGCGAGCTACGGAGCCTCGGTCGCGACCTCCACCCGCGTCGCAGGGTTCGTGCGGGAAGGCGAGCGGGTCGTCGGCGCGCACATCGCCGACCTCGAGAACGGCGAGACCTTCACGGTGCGTGCGCATCAGGTCATCAACGCCACCGGCGTGTGGACGGACGACGTCCAGGAGCTCGTGGGTCGCGGCCGGATCCGGGTCCGGGCGTCGAAGGGAATCCACCTCGTTGTCCCGCGCGATCGCATCATCGCGGACTCGGGGCTGATCCTGCGGACCGCGACGTCCGTCCTCTTCGTCATCCCATGGGGCCGTCACTGGATCATCGGCACGACGGACACCGACTGGAATCTCGACCTCGCGCATCCCGCGGCGTCGGGCAAGGACATCGACTACCTGCTCGACGAGGTGAACCGCGTGCTCCGGCACCCCCTCACGCACGAGGACGTCGAGGGCGTCTACGCAGGGCTCCGACCCCTGCTCTCCGGCGAGTCGGACGCGACATCGACGCTGTCGCGCGAGCACGCGGTGGCGACGACCGCGCCAGGCCTCGTCACGATCGCGGGCGGGAAGTACACGACGTACCGCGTCATGGCCGAGGACGCCGTCGACCTCGCGGCACGCGCGCTCCCTGGACGCGTCCCTGACAGCGTCACCGACCGCACCCCCCTCGTCGGCGCGATCGGCTACTTCGCTCTCCAGAACCGTCGCCACGAGCTCGCCGCGACGAGCGGTCTGCACGTCGTCCGCATCGAGCACCTGCTCGGCCGCTACGGCGCACTCACCGAGGAACTCCTCGCGATGATCGCGCAGGACCCCACGCTCGGCGAGCCGATCCCTGGTGCCGAGGACCACCTGCAGGTCGAGGCCGTCTACGCCGCGAGCCACGAAGGTGCGCTGCACCTCGACGACGTCCTGACGCGTCGCACGCGGATCTCGATCGAGACGTTCGACCGCGGCATCGCGGCCGCACCGCACGTCGCTCGCCTCATGGCGCCGGTCCTCGGGTGGGACGAGGAGCGGATCGTTCGCGAGGTCGAGCACTACGAGGCGCGCGTCGCCGCGGAGCGCGAGTCTCAGCGCCAGGCGGACGACCTGAGCGCGGACGCGGCGCGACTGGGTGCACCTGACGTGCGGACCGCTGTCGGGTCATGAGCGCGGCGGCCTCGCCCAGCATCCGGACGTTGCTGCGCCCTCGAGCCCTGGCGCAGCATGCGCTCGTCCTGAGCGTCGTCGGCGTCCTCGTGGCGCTCGGTCAGTGGCAGCTCCAGCGGCTCGACGAGGTAAGAACGGCGAACGCGCTGCTCGGGGCTCGAGTGGTCGCCGAACCGGTCCTCCTCGAGACGCTCCTCGACGCAGCCAGCAGCGATCCCGACGTGCTCGAGTTCCGACGTGTCATCGTGACCGGCCTGTTCCGCCCGGAGGAGGAGGTCCTCCAGCGCAACCGCATCCAACGGGGCCTGCAGGGTCTCGACGTGCTCACGCCGATGGACATCGGTGGCGGGGTGACCCTGCTCGTCCGGAGGGGCTGGGTCCCGACGACACTGGACACACCGCCGGTCACTGAGGCGCCTCCGCCGGCCGGGACGATCACGATCACCGGCATCCTCGAACGCAGCGTCCCACAGCCGACCTTCGGCGCCCGCGATCCCGACGACGGCGTGCTCGAACGTGTCTTCCACCCGGACACGCAGCGGCTCGATGGGCAGATGTCCGGTGCCCTTCTCCCCTTCGTCCTCCGCATGGACGCGCTCCCCGGTGCGGATGCGACCACGCTGCCAGCCGCGCCCGAGGCGCCCGGACTCGACGAGGGCAGCCACCTCTCGTACGCGGCCCAATGGCATCTCTTCGCCCTGCTGGCCCTCGGTGCCTACGTCCTGTGGTGGCGATCACGGCTCCGACGCACCTGAGCGTCAGCGCTCGTCGACCCGTCGGAACCGGTGGTGCACGACGCCCCACTCGCGCCCGCGGCGAGCGGCGAACAGCTCCTCGCAGGCGATGAGGAACACCCGCCACCGCTGCCAGCGTCGCTCGGCCTCCTCGGCGGCGACGCCCTCGCCGAGGACGCGAAGGGTCTCCTCACGCTGTGCCTCGAGGAGCCCGCGCCACGCGGCGAGGGTGCGCGTGTAGTGCCGACCGTCGAAGCGCCACGTCTGCAGGTGCTCGAGCGCATCCATGGCTCGGGGGATCCAGTCCTCGGAGGGCATCATCCCGCCGGTGAAGAAGTGCCGCGCCATCCAGTCACCGGTCCCCCCGACCTCGAAGAGGTAGGGCCGGTCACGATGAGCGAACACGTGGACGAACAGCTCGCCGCCGGGACGCAGCCAACGTGCGATGCGTCGTCCGAGCTCACGGTGGTTGCGGACATGCTCGAGCATCTCGACGCTGATGACCCGGTCGAACGCACCGGATCGGACGACGTCGTCGTGCGCACCGACGCCGAGCTCGCCGACGTCGGCCGTGAGCACGCTGACGTTGTCGAGCCCGCGCTCCGCCGCTCGCGCGAGGATGAACGCACGCTGCGACGTCGAGTTGGAGACGGCGACGATCCGCGCCCCCGGATACTGCTCGGCCATCCACAGCGTCAGCGATCCCCAACCGCAGCCGAGCTCGAGCACGTCCTGGCCGTCAGCGATCCCGGCCCTGCGGCAGGTCAGGGCGAGCATCGCCTCCTCCGCCCGCGAGAGCTCCGTGACCCCCTCCGGCCACCACGCGGCCGAGTACTTGAGCCGCGGACCAAGGATGAGGCGGAAGAACGAGGCCGGCACCTCGTAGTGCTGCGCGTTCGCCGCATCCACTGCGATCGTGACCGGCCCCGACCACAGCGTGTCGGCGAGGACATCGGGGCCGGGGCCCTCAGCAGCGCGCCGGGCACGCAGGAGGCCACGGATCGTCGTCCGCAGGAGCGGTTCGGGGACCCGCCCCGAGTCGATGAGCGCGTCAATGCCCCTACCGACCGGATGCCCGTCGACCACCTCGCCGACCTCCTCAACCGCGCGGCGCACGACACCCTGCCGCGCATCACGCACGCGGACGCTACGCGCTCCGAGACCGGAGTAGCGTCCGCGGCTATGGACTCCCCCGTCGCCCCGGTCGTCGACCCCGTCAGCATGCGGCGGGTCATTCCACGTCTGCTCAGCGGTCTCACGCTGTGCGGCGTCGGGATCGCCATGATGATCCGGGCCGAGCTCGGCCTCGGCCCATGGGACGTGCTCCACCAGGGACTCGCAGAACAATTCCGCATATCAATAGGCGCAACGACTGTCGCCGTAGGCGTCGTGGTCCTGATGCTGTGGGTTCCGCTCAAGGAGCGCCCTGGTCTGGGATCAGTCGCTGACGTAGCTGTCGTGGGCATCGTCGTCGACACCGCACTCGCGCTGTCGACACCGCCCGGAACCACACTGAGTCGGTGGGCGTGGGTGCTCATAGGACCGTTGGTGTTCGGAGCGGGGGCGGCGATCTACATCGGATGTGGCGTGGGAAGCGGCCCGCGAGACGGCCTGATGACC
>JAURQY010000069.1 GCA_030835875.1 Nitriliruptorales bacterium
CCCTCCCACCCGGTCGGCCCGACGAGCCGACCGCTGCCCGCCGGAGCGCTCGCGAGCCGGTACGGACGCACGCTGACCATGCTCCCGGTGGCGACGTCGATGCAGCGGATGCGGTCGTCGATCTCGTAGACGGCGAGCTGTCCGTGCCGTGCCGCAGCGGCCAGCACGGTCGCGCGGTCCGCGTCGCGCACCGCGATCGACCGCTCGCTCACCGATCCGTCCGAGGAGCGACCGAGCGCCGGGTCGTGGCGGACACCGAGCGCGTCGAGCTCGTCGCGCAGCCGAGCGTTGCGTGCCGCGTTCTGCTCGGCGTCGAGCTCGACGGGATAGGGGTCACCCGCGGTCAGGACCCACACCGGGACGCCATACCGGGCGAGCGCTCCGGCCTCCGCAGCGGGCGTGGTGTCATCAGGGGTCAGCACGAGGTGCTCGCCGTCGAGGACGAGCTCGACGACTGCTGCGGCGTACTGCGGCCATGGGTCGGAGGACGGGTGAGGGGGTGACGTCGGAGGATCCTCGAACACGCGAAACCCCCTGCAGACGGTGGTACGGGCGCCTCCGACCCCGATACCAAACGTTTGCGGAGACTCGGGCGGCACTTCGGTAGGCTTTCTAATATCATGGCTCGCTCGCAGCACGGGCTACGGGCGGCGGTCGCCGAGGCGGACCCTACCGGGGTCGCATCGGCGTCTCGGGCGGGGCATGCGCGGGATCGACCGAGCACGGCGACGGAACGCGACGGGCAGCACGCCCACCGTCGTCGCCACCCGAAGGAAGGCACCCCCATGACGAATCGGACCCAGCTCCTGCGCGACCTCGGGCGCAAGGAGTTCACCGTCCGCGAGATGGCGGAGCGGACGGGCCTCTCCGTGGAGGCCGCGCGAGGGCGGATCTCCCGCTACGTCGAGGCGGGCCTGGTGGAACGCACCTCGGAGGTCCAGCAGTACGTCGACGCCGGTGGCCGACCGACGCGCGGGCGTCCGTCGCACCTCTACAAGGTCCGCTGACCCTCGACTGACCACCGGGACGGGTGCGACGCTCGCACGGTCCGCGCGCGCACCGTGCGTGGCCTGCGGACGGCCTGGGGACATCCTGTGTCTTTCCTGTGACTTGCCCGGATCCGCTGGACAGCGTTCGCGATCGTCCGTAAGTTGCGCTCCTCGGTGGGAACGGAACTGCGACACCCCACTGGGTCGCCGGAGGGGCGGACAGGCCCCGAGGGCGGAGGTGGAGGATCCGAGAGGATCGCGACCGTCGCGGGACCGTGGCCACGGGACCGGGATGAACGTCCGAAGCTCCTTCGGGAGCGGAGGCGACACCGGGTGGGACCGTCGAGAGACGGCGCACCGGATCCGGAGCGGCTGTCACCGCACCACGGATCGCGCGGCCCGACGCAGCGGGACCGTGCAGGCGGACGGACGACCGTGAGGTCGGCCGGGCGAGGAACTACGGCGCCCACCTCCGGGTGGAAGCGACGGGGAGCTCGCCACACCGCTCCTCCCCTCGGGGAGGGACGGGATCACGCTGAAGGATCGACGGAGGGACGCGCTCGGACGCGACCGAAGACGATCCGGCCCGGCAAGGGGTCCTTCGGGGCCCGGACCCGGGAGGTGGGCGCGCACTCCAGAGGCGCGCGTCCACCCGCGACGCCCCGGTGGGCCCGCAAGGGCGCCCGGGGCGTTCGTGTGTCCGGAGACGTGGACAGGAGCACGCGATGAACACGGGGACGATCGAGACACGCCCGGGCTGGCTCGCACCGGAGGGCCTCGAGGCCGCCCGAGGCCAGGTCCCGATGGTCTACGTGGAGGCCGTCCCGGTCCGGGTCGACCACCTGGGCCGCATCGAGCGCATCGGCCTGCTGCTGCGCGCACAGCCCGACGGCTCCATCTCCCGCGCGATCGTGTCAGGGCGCGTGCTCTACAACGAGACCGTCCGCGAGGCCCTGTGGCGCCACCTCACCAAGGACCTCGGCCCGGACGCCGAGCCGCAGCTGCCGACGGGCGCCGCACCGTTCACCGTCGTCGAGTACTTCCCCGACCCGGACCGCAGCGGGTTCCACGACCCCCGGCAGCACGCGGTCGCGCTCTGCTTCGTCGTCCCCGTCGAGGGCGAGTGCCAGCCGTCCCAGGACGCGCTCGAGTTCTCGTGGCTCACGCCCGATGAGGCGCTCGGCGGCGGCATCGTCTCGGAGCTCTCAGACGGGCACGACCGTCTGGTCCGGCGCGCGCTCGCTCACTGCGGGACCGCGACCGGCTGATCACACCGTCAGGCGCCGCACCGTCTCGTCGATCAGGAACCAACCGGGACCCGTCGCCTGCAGCCGGCCGCACGCCATCGTGACGAGACCGTCGCGCACCGCCTCCTCAAGCACCTCGACGGCGACCGGCGGGACGTCGAACGGGTGCAGCCCCTCGGCGAGCCGGAGTCCGAGCATCAGGCGCTCGAGCGCGCGCTCCTCCGTGTCGAGCTGCTCCTCCTCGGTCACGCCGCGGACACGGCCGAGCTCGTCACGCGCAGCCGCGTCGCCGGACGCGGCCTCGACCGCCTCCAGGTAGCGCGAGGTCGAACGCGTCGTCCACCAGCGCCGACCGTCGCGGTGCGCGTGCGCGCCGACCCCGACGCCGAGGTAGTCGCCGTGGCGCCAGTAGAGGACGTTGTGGCGCGAGCGCAGGGCGTCCGAGCGTGCGAGGTTCGCGACCTCGTAGTGGACGAACCCGGCGTCGACGAGCGTCGCACGCAGCACCTCGAACCGCTCGCGCTGGACGTCGTCGTCCGGCGGTGGCACGCGACCCGCCGCGACCGCACGACCGAGCGGCGTGTTGGCGTGCACGCTCAGGGCGTAGGCGGAGACGTGCTCGACGCCGGTCGCGAGGGTCGCGGCGAGGCTCTCGCGCCACGACACCTCGCTCTCCCCCGGAGTGCCGTAGATGAGGTCGAGGCTCACCCGTGGGATGCCGGACGCGCGGACGAGCGCGACGGCGCGCATGGTCCGCTCCGGACGGTGCTGCCGCTCGAGGACGTCGAGCACGGCCGGGTCGAACGACTGCGCCCCCATCGAGATGCGATCGACACCCACCGCCGCGAGCGCACCGAAGAGCTCGGGCGTCGCGGTCTCCGGGTTGCACTCGACGGTGATCTCGACGCCGTCGGCGAGCGAGAGCTCGTCACCGACCGCAGCGACGAGTCGGGCGAGGTGGGTCGGCGGCAGCAGTGTCGGCGTCCCTCCCCCGACGAACACCGACGTGACCTGCCGCCCGTCCTCGGCTGCCACGCGTGCCTGCGCGGCGAGGTCACGGATGAGCGCGTCGACGTAGCGGCGCATGAGAACGGCACGGTCGTCGTCGGCGAGCCCACCGACCGCCTCGGTCGCGAAGTCGCAGTAGCCGCAGCGATGGTGGCAGAACGGCACGTGCAGGTAGACACCGAACCCGGCGGCCCGCCCCGACTCGAGCGGTGCGGTCAGCCAGGCGTGCTCGTCACGTGCGAGCGGCAGCCGGTCCGCCGCTCCCCCGCCGGCCGCCGCGTTCATCCGTCCCACGGGTCGACGGCGAGCCGTGCGCGCACCTCCGCGACGAGCGCAGGGTCCGCGCTCGAGCGCTCGAGCCGTGCCGGGAAGCGCGACACCTCGTGCAGCGCTCGCATGCGGTGGCAGTCACGGACGAGCAGGAACAGCGCCGCGCGTTCGCCCTCGAGCGTGCGACCGAACGCCTTCATCTCGCTGTCGTCGATCCCGAAGTCGCGCAGCCGCGCATACATGCCGCCGGCCGCCGCGCCGAGCGCCGCACCGACGAGCGGCAGTCCGGCGAACAGGCCCGCGATCGTGCCGAGCCATGCCCCGCCGACCGCGCCCTGGGACGGGTTCATGTCGCGCGTCTGCAGGAGCCGCACCCGGCCGCGACGCAGCGTGACGATCGCCGCGTCCTCGAGGTCGAGGTGCCGCCGCGAGGTCAGCCGGGACACGGCGAGCATGGCCTCCTGCGCACGCAGGACGCCGTCGAACGAGAACACCCACAGGTCGCTCGCGGACCCGTCGGGGATGCCGGCCCGCGCGTCGGCCGGCGTTGCCGACGGCACCACAGCGGCTCCGGGCGGCGGCGACGGCGGGCCGGGTTCCGGCGTCGGCGGCGGGACGGTCGGGTCGGGCTCGCGGAGGGGTGCGCCGTCCTCAGCCATCGCGTGAGACCTTGAGGGCGGATACGAACGCCTCCGGCGGGATCTCGACCGAGCCCACCGACTTCATCCGCTTCTTGCCCTCCTTCTGCTTCTCGAGGAGCTTGCGCTTGCGGGACACGTCACCGCCGTAGCACTTGGCGAGCACGTCCTTGCGGCGCGCCTTGATCGTCTCGCGCGCGATGACCTTCGACCCGATCGCCGCCTGCACCGGGATGTCGAACATCTGACGAGGGATGAGCTCCTTGAGCTTCTCCGTCATCGTGCGGCCGAAGTGGTAGGCGTCGTCACGGTGCACGATCGCGCTGAACGCGTCGACCGGCTCACCGTTGAGCAGCAGGTCGACGCGCACGAGCGGCGCCTCGACGTAGTCGGACAGCTCGTAGTCCATCGACGCGTAGCCGCGGCTGAGTGACTTGAGCTGGTCGAAGAAGTCGGTGATGGTCGCCGCGAGCGGGAGCCGGTAGCGGAGCTCGATGCGCTCCGGGGTCAGGTAGTCCATCGCGAGCATCTCGCCGCGCCGCTGCTCGCACAGCTGCATGATCGGACCGAGCGCCTCCTTCGGCGTGAGGATGCGCGCCATCACCGTCGGCTCCGCGACCGACGCGATGCGGCCGGCGTCGGGCATGTCCTGCGGGTTGGGGACCTCGAGGACCTTCGGGCGGCCCTGCTCATCGCGGACCTCGGCGAGCGTGACGCGGTAGCGCACCGACGGGGCGGTCGTGACGAGCGGGATGTGGAACTCCCGGTCGATGCGCTCCATCACAATCTCGAGGTGAAGGAGCCCGAGGAACCCGCAGCGGAAGCCGAACCCGAGCGCGACCGACGTCTCCGGTTCGAAGGAGAAGGACGCGTCGTTGAGCCGCAGCTTGTCGAGCGCATCACGCAGGAGCGGGAAGTCGTCGGAGTCGAGTGGGAACAGCCCCGAGAACACCATCGGGAGCGGCTCCTGGTAGCCCGGCAGCATGCTGACGCTGGCCGCAGCCTTTCCGGCGCGTGTCACCGTGTCGCCGACCTTCGCGCTCTCGACCGACTTGATCGCGGCGGAGAGCACGCCGACCTCGCCGACGCCGAGCTCGGGGACCTCGGTCTCCTCGGGTGACTGCACGGCGAGCGTGTCGATCTCGCCCTCGAAGCCCGTCGCGAGCATCCGGACACGGTCGCCGCGGCGCAGGTGGCCGTCGACGACACGGAAGTAGACGAGGGCGCCGCGGTAGGGGTCGTAGACGGAGTCGAATACGAGCGCGCGCGTCGGCGCGGCCGCGTCGCCCGACGGTGGCGGCACCCGATCGACGACGGCGTCGAGCACCGCGTCGACGTTCGTGCCGTCCTTCGCGCTGATGCGGATCACGCTCGACGGCTCGACGCCGAGGACCGAGCCGATCTCCGCGGCGATCTCGTCGGGGCGTGCTGCCGGCAGGTCGATCTTGTTGAGGACCGGGATGATCTCGAGGTCGGCTTCGAGGGCGAGGTAGAGGTTCGCGAGGGTCTGCGCCTCGAGCCCCTGCGCCGCGTCGATCAGCAGCACCGCCCCCTCGCACGCGGCGATCGCCCGCGACACCTCGTAGGAGAAGTCGACGTGACCGGGCGTGTCGATCAGGTTGAGGAGGTACTCCTCGCCGGCGTCGCCGAGCGGCCGGTAGGGCATGCGGACCGTCTGCGCCTTGATCGTGATGCCGCGCTC
>JAURQY010000070.1 GCA_030835875.1 Nitriliruptorales bacterium
CCGCGAGCCGCTCCACCTCGGCGTTCGCGGCCTGCCGATCGAAGCGCCCGAGACGATCGCGCGGCTCGTTGCCGAGCGTGATGTTCTCCGCGACCGTGAAGACGGGGACGAGCATGAAGTGCTGGTGCACCATGCCGATACCGGCCGCGATCGCGTCGCCGGGGTCACCGAAGTGCACCACCTCGCCGTCCACGAGGATGCGCCCCTCGTCGGCCCGGTACAGGCCGTACAGGACGTTCATCAGGGTCGATTTCCCGGCCCCGTTCTCACCGAGGAGACCATGCACCTCGCCGGGTTCGACGACGAGGTCGATGCCATCGTTCGCGATGACGCCGGGGAACCGCTTCGTGATGCCCTGCAGCTCCAGGCGCATCACGGACCTCCTCGTGGCCGCTCCCCCGGGCCGAACGGCAACGGTAGCCGGTGGCGTTGGGAGCCTGACATGCGGAGGGGCGCCCCGTGGGGCGCCCCTCCGTCGTCATCGCGCGGCCCAATCGCGGGCCGTCCGGTCACGGGGTCGTCGTCAGCTCTCCGGCGATGATCGCCGCGCGCAGCGACTCGAGCTCCGCCTTCAGCTCGTCCGAGACCTGGCCGTCGAAGTCGTGGAACGGCGAGATACCGACGCCCGCGTTCTCGAGCGTCCCGACGTAGGTGCCGCCGGAGAACGTCCCGTCCTGGACCGCCTTGATGAGGTCGAAGGTGGCGTTGTCCATCTTCTTCACCACCGACGTCAGGGTCAGCGAACCGAAGTCCGTCGAGAAGTAGCCATCGGTGTCGACCCAGATCATCAGGCCGGAACCGAAGTCCTGGATGGCGGTCGCCGCTCCGAGGCCGGCGGGACCGGCGACGGGCAGGACGATGTCGGCACCGTTCTGCAGCATCTCTGCCGTGGCGGCGTTGCCGAGGTCAGCGGCCTCGAACGAGCCGATGAAGACGCCGTCCGCCCCGTCCCAGCCGAGCACCTCGACCGACGTCCCCTTCTCGGCGTTGTAGTGGTTCACGCCCGCGAGGAAGCCGTCCATGAAGATGCTGACCGGCGGGATGTTGACGCCGCCCCACGTCCCGACCGTGCCCGTCTCCGTCATCCCTGCCGCGGCGTAGCCGGCGAGGAACGCGGCCTCGTCGGTGTCGAACACCATGCCGAGCAGGTTCGAGTAGGAGGTCTCGTACGCGTAGTCGATGATGCCGAAGTTGCTCTCGGGGTTCGCGATCGCGAACGCCTCGGTCGCGTCACCGAGGAGGAATCCGACGGTCACGATGACGTCGCAGCCCTCGTCGACGAACGCCTGCAGGTTCGGGTCGTAGTCGGACTCGGAGGTCGACTCGAGGTACTTGACCTCGACGCCCAGCTCCTCCTCCGCACGCAGGAAGCCGTCCCAGACGGTCTGGTTGAACGAGCGGTCGTCGATGCCGCCCGTGTCGGTGATCTGGCAGGCCTTGAAGCCGGCGGCCTCGTCCTCGCCGCCGCAGGCGCTGAGCACCAGCGCACCCGCCGCGACGAGCGCGAGGGTGACGCGTGAGTTCCTCCGCATGCTGTGTCCTTGTCATGAGCGTGCCGATGGCCGCGATGGCCGAGGGCACTGGGGTGTTCCCGGCACCCACGTGCCGGGACTCGACGAGAACAGTACTACGCCGGTCGTCGGCAGCGCCGGAGGCGTTGGTCCTGCGCGCCGCGCGACGTCAGATCAGTAGCGGTAGGAGTCTTCCTTGTACGGGCCCTCGACAGGGACGCCGAGGTAGGCGGCCTGGTCGACGCTGAGCTCGGTGAGGCGGGCGCCGATCCGGCCGAGGTGCAGGCGGGCGACCTCCTCGTCGAGGTGGCGCGGCAGCACGTAGACCTCGTCCTTGTAGTCCTCGTGGTTCTCCCACAGCTCCAACTGCGCGAGCACCTGGTTCGTGAACGAGGTCGACATCACGAACGAGGAGTGGCCGGTCGCGTTCCCGAGGTTCACGAGGCGCCCCTCCGACAGGAGGATGACGCTGCGGTCGTTCGGGAGGTGGACGAGGTCGACCTGCGGCTTGATGTTGGTCCACGGGAACTCACGGAGCGCCCCGACCTGGATCTCGGTGTCGAAGTGTCCGATGTTGCACAGGATCGCGTGGTCCTTCATCGCGAGCACGTGCTCCTGCGTGACCACGGACATGTTCCCGGTGGCTGTGACGACGATGTCTGCCTCGTCGATGACATCCTCCATCCGGACGACCCGGTAGCCCTCCATCGCCGCCTGCAGCGCGTTGATCGGGTCGACCTCCGTGACGTGCACGGTCGCCCCCAGCGCGTCGAGCGCCTGCGCGCATCCCTTCCCGACATCGCCGAATCCAGCGACGACGGCGACCTTGCCGGCGATCATCACGTCGGTCCCGCGCTTGATGCCGTCGATGAGCGACTCGCGGCAGCCATAGAGGTTGTCGAACTTCGACTTCGTCACCGAGTCGTTGACGTTGATGGCAGGGATCCGGAGCAGTCCCTGCTTCTGCCACTGCCGGAGCTGCTTGACGCCCGTCGTCGTCTCCTCGGTGACGCCGAGGATGTCGGGCAGGAGCTCCGGGTGCTGCTGATGCACGACCGCCGTCATGTCGCCACCGTCATCGAGCAGGAGGTTCGGACCCTTCCCGTCGGGCCACTCGAGCGTCCGCTCGACACACCACCAGTACTCCTCCTCCGTCTCGCCCTTCCAAGCGAACACCGGCACGCCCGCCGCAGCGATCGCTGCGGCGGCCTCGTCCTGCGTCGAGAAGATGTTGCACGACGACCAGCGGACATCGGCGCCCAGCTCGACGAGGGTCTCGATCAGCACGGCCGTCTGCACCGTCATGTGCAGGCAGCCCGCGATGCGCGCGCCCTCCAGCGGGCGTTGTCCGCGGTACCGGTCGCGCAGCGCCATCAGCCCCGGCATCTCGTGCTCGGCGAGGCCGATCTCCTTGCGACCGAGCTCGGCGAGCTCGAGATCGCGGACCTCGAAGTCCTTGTCGGGGTAGCGGCGGGTGAACGGGGTGTCAGCGGACATGGTCGCTCCTGGGATCGGCCGGATGGTGGGCAGGGTCGGACCCTGCGGGTCCACGGTGGTGCTCCGGCCGGACTCGACCTTCGCGCGACGCGACAGTGTGCCCGACCGGAGCGGAGGACGCTGCGAGGCGTGACGCGAGGCGCGAGACCGGGAGCTCGTCGGCCCGCATCCGGACGTCACGTCCGGACTCGCGCTCGAGCACCCGGAGGAAGTCGCTGCGCGCGACCGTCACGGCACCGAGGCTGCGAAGGTGGTCGGTCGGGAGCTGGACGTCGACGAGGACCCCTCCCGCCGTCGCGAAGCGGTGGCAGAGCTCGAGCAACGCGACCTTCGACGCGTCGGCCCGGCGGCTGAACATCGACTCGCCGGTGAACACCCCGCCGATCTGGACGCCATAGATGCCGCCCACGAGGACGCCACCCTGCCACACCTCGACCGACCGCATCCAGCCGAGCTCGGCCAGCTCGAGGTACGCGTCGCGCATCTCCGGCGTTATCCATGTCCCCTCGGACCGGTCCGCACAACCCTCGATCACGGCGGCAGGGTCCCTGTCGACCGTCGCGGTCCAGCCGCACCGACGCAGCGTCCGGCGCAGGCTCCTGCTCACGTGGAAGCGGTCGGGGCGCAGGACGGCGCGTGGATCCGGGCTGAACCAGAGGAGCGGCATGCCCAGATGGGGCCAGGGGAACACACCCCTGCTGTAGGCGGTGACGAGCGTCCCCGCCTCCAGGTCGGCGCCGACACCGACGACCCCGTCCGGATCCGCGCGGTCCGGGTCGAACTCCCAGCGACAGGGGGGCGTCGGCCGTGGCGGGACGACGCGGGGTGGTCCAGGGTCCTCGCGCTCCCCCACGGCGCCTCCGTCCACGGGTACGAGGGGACGCACCGACCCTACCGCTAGCGTCCTGCGGCGGAGTCGACGAGGCCGGCTCCGGTGGACTCGGTCCACGTCGGGTGGGCACCGCACGCATCGGGAGGGAGCATCGTGGACCCCTCGGCGCGGCTGGCTCGTGGCTCCCGAGCGGTCGCGGGCGGGATCCTCCTCTCGCGTCTCGCCGGTCTGCTGCGCGAGAAGCTCCTCGCCTACCACCTCGGCACCGGCCTCGCGGCGGAGGCCTTCCGGGCGGCGCTGCGGATCCCGAACCTGCTCCAGAACCTGCTCGGCGACGGCGTCCTGACCGGCGCCTTCGTCCCGACCTACGCGCGGCTGCTGGACGAGGGCCGAGAGGAGTCGGCCGGTCGCCTGGCGGGTGCTGTCGCGGCGCTGCTGGTGCTCGTGACCGGTGTGCTCGTCGCGGTCGGCGTGCTCCTCGCGGAGCCGCTCACGCGCCTGCTGACGCCCGGGTTCCCCGCCGGCTCGCCGAAGGCGGAACTCACAGTCCTGCTCGTCCGGGTGCTCACGCCGTCGCTGGGGTTCCTCGTCCTGAGCGCATGGGCGCTCGGTGTGCTCAACGCACACCGTCGGTTCTTCCGCGCCTACGTCGCACCGGTCCTGTGGAACGCGTCGATCATCATCGCCCTCACGGTCGGGGCGGCACTCGGGCGAGGTGAGCGTGACCTCGCCGTCGCGGTCGCGTTCGGCGCGCTCATCGGCGCCGTGCTCCAGTTCCTGTCGCAGCTCCCGGCGGTCCGTGGGAGCGTCGCCGGCCTCCGACCGACGCTCCGGCGCGACACGCCGGGACTGCGTGCCGTGCTCCGCGCCTCGACGGGCGTCATCGCCGGACGCGGCGTCGTGCAGCTCTCGGCCTACGCGGACCTGGTGATCGCGTCGCTGCTGGCCGCCGGCGCCGTCGCCGCGCTCGGCTACGCGCAGGTGCTCTACCTCCTGCCCGTCAGCCTGTTCGGGATGAGCGTCGCCGCCGCAGCGCTCCCTGACCTCGCGACGCATGCGCGCGGCGCGGTCGACCGGCTCGTCGATGACATCGCGGATGGACTGCGGCGCATCACCGCACTCGTCGTGCCGACCACGATCGCCTACATCGTCCTGGGCACATCGGTCGTGACCGTCCTCTTCGGCGGCGGGGCGTTCGGTGCGCCCGCGGCGCGTCAGGTCGCCGCCGTGCTCGGGGCCTACAGCCTCGGGCTCCTCGCGACGACGCAGTCCCGTCTGCTCCAATCAGCCCTCTACGGACTCGACGACACCCGGACCCCGGCCCGCATCGCGCTCGTACGCGTCGGCGTCGCGACCGCCGTCGGGGTCGGGCTGATGCTCGTGCTCGACGCCTACCGTTGGGACCCGACCGGTCCCGTCCGCGTCGCACCGCTCGGGCCTGCCGACACCGCCGCACGCGCCGCGGCGGAGTCCCTGCACCGTCTGGGTGCCGTCGGGCTCGCGCTCGGTGCCTCCGCGGGAGCGTGGACGGAACGCGCGCTGCTCCGGCGCGCGCTCACGGCGCGGATCGGGCGTCCCCTCCCCCGTGCGCGGATCGGACGTCCACTGACCGCATCGCTCGCGCTGGTCCTCGGCGCGCTCCTCGTCGACCCGACCATGGCGCTGCTCGGTCCGGTCCTCGACGACGTGCCCGCGGCCGTGAGGGCTGGGGTGGCACTCGTCCCCAGTGCGGTGCTCTTCGCAGCGGCTGCGGTCCTCGTCGACCTCGTGGACCTGCCGGGTGTCGCGACGGCCCGCCGGACGCTCGGGCTCAGCGGGGCGGGTCGGTCTCCACGTACTCGATGAGTCCGCCCTGGAGCCACGCCAGCGCGTCCATGAGTCGGACCGCGTCCGCGCGGTGATCGTCATCGGGAAGCTCGTCCCTCAGCGTCCCGTCGAACCCGATCGTCGCAGCCAGGGCGAGGCGCAGATCGTTGAGCGCCTCGACGACCTGCATCGCGGTCCCACGATCGAGCACGCGGTCGAAGCCATCCACGTCGCGACTCGGCTCCCCGGCACGCAGCAGTTCGGCGAGGTCGTCGAGGCGCACGACGCGTATCCCGAGCAGCTCGTCGCGCAGCATCGGACGCAGCTCCGCGTCGGCACCTGCGTCCCCCCGTGATGCGACCGGGGCGAGCCGATCGAGGACGGCATCCTGCTGACCGGCGTCAGCTCCCTCGGCGCGTCGTGCGAGGCCCTCGGCGAGGGATGCGACGACGTCGACCTCGCTCGCATCGAGCCGCAGACGGATGCCGTCACGGACTCGCTCGAGACCGGCCATCAGACGTCGCGTTCGATCGTCGCCTGCAGCCCGTAGCCGTGGAGCTGCGCGACATGCAGCTCGGCCTGCTCACGCGGCTCCTCCGCGACCACCGCGCGTCCCTCATGGTGGACCCGGAGCATCAACTCCTCCGCGCGCTCGCGCGGGTAGCCGAAGACGCGACGCAGGACGAGGGTGACGTAGGACATCAGGTTGACCGGGTCGTCCCAGACCACGACCAGCCAGACCGGGTCGGGTTCGTCCGCGGAGCGGATCGCGACGTCAGCGAACGGATCGAGGACTGGATCGAGCACCGGAGCCCCCGGTCCCGAGGGACCGGCGACCGCAGCGCCGCGCATCGGGTCGACCGGTCTCAGCGACGCCGACGGCGCGCCATGCGGCGCTGACGCTCGGCATCCTCGAGGGAGTCCCACGACGGGGGCGGCGCCATCGTGCGACCGACCGGCGACCCCGCCGGAGCCGGACGGGTGACCGTCACCGAGGCGACGGCCCGTCGGTTGCCCGAGCTCTCCGCAGGTTCGAACTCGACCTCGTCACCGGCACCGAGCGACCCCGCGGACGCCGTCGCGGGGACGTAGTACTCGTCCCCGTCCTCAGCGACGAGGAAACCGAAGCGACGCTTCGCGTCGAACATCCTGATGCGGCCGGTGGGCATGGTGCGTCGTCCTTCATCGCTCGGGAACGGTGCCGTGCACCGCGTGCGGGGACCATCGCCGCGCGGAGCGAGCGAGGAGCCGATGGCGGGAGTCTAGCGACCCCCCTCAGGACTGTGCAGCCACGAAGGCCCGCAGGACATCCTGGACGTCCTCCTGTGCGCCGTCACCGAGCGCCTCCAGCGGGCTGCGCCCGACGAGGCGCCGCTGCCCCGTCGTCAGCCACTCCGCGCAGGCCTCCGGATCGACCCATCCCTGCAGGATGCGGAGCGCATCGAGCGCTCCGAGGAGCGCGTCCGATCCGCCACCGTCGAGCAGGCGGTCGACCGCCTCGTCGCCGACGAGATCGCGCAGCTCCGCCTCATCGTCGAGGGGCTCGTCGCGATACATCTCAGGCCCCGCCCAGGACGTCGTGGTGCCGCTCGCACTCGCGGACGAACGACTCCGCTGCTTCGATCCGGTCCGGCAGTCGCATGCGCTCGTCCTCGAGGAGCGCGAGACGCCGGCTCCGCACGTCAGCGAGCTCCGTGTCCGAGGTCCGCAGCGCACGTCGCATCCGCGGTGGCACCCCATCCCGCAGCGCGGCCTCCTCACGCTCGGCCCGTCGGAGGCGTCTGACCTCGTCGTCAAGATGCTCCGCATAGCGCTGCAGCGCCGACAGTTCGTCGCGCGCTCGGAGCAGCGCGAAGTAGGCGGCCTCACGCTCCGATCGCTCAGCCACCGTCCATCTCCCCGCGGAGGCGGTCGACTGCGACCTCGAGCTGCTGCAGCCGTCGTGCGTCGCGGACGACGGCGCGGCGCAGCGCATCCCGCTCGACGACCGCTCTGCCGAGGACCGCATCCGCGGCGTCCGTCATCGGACCCTCCACCCATGCCGGACAGATGGCCCGGAAGTCGCACCAGTCGCACAGCCGGTGCGGCGTCGGCGCGTCCTCGCCGGCCACGATGCGTGCGGCGACCGCAGTCAGGCGCGGACCGACCATGTCGAGGTCGAGCTCCGCGGTCGGGACCCGTACGAGCGTCCCGGGGACGACGAAGTCGAGCCCGACGGTCTCCGGGAGCCGGCCATAGAGCTCGCGCGTCGCGAGTGCGTAGATGGCGAGCTGCAGCGAGTCCTGCACCTGGGAGCGCGTGCGCGCCTTGCGGTTCGTCTTGTAGTCGACGACGTGCAGCGTCCCGTCGTCATCAGCGTCGACACGGTCGATCGCGCCGACCACGACGATGTCGTCCCCGAACGGGAGTTCGAACCATGCCTCCGTCGCGACGGGGCTGCGCAGCCCCTCGCTCGCGACCCGCGCGTGGTACCGGGTGATGACGTCGCGCGCGTGCGCGTAGGCGGTGAGCTGCTCCTCGCGATCGACCTCCGCGTAGCCGTCCGTCTCCCACGCGTCGTAGAGGGCCTGCAGTGTCTCCTCGATGCTCGGGAGGACCGGATGCTTGCGGTCGTGGAGCCATTCGAGCGTCGTGTGGATCGACGTCCCGAAGGAGAGCTGCGGTGCGGGTGCCTGAGGCAGCCCGTCGACGTACTGGTAGCGGAAGCGTCGAGGACAGCGTTCGAACGTGTCGACCCTGGTGAACGAGAGCCGGAGCCGTCCCGCGTCGTCACGCAGCGGGTCCTTGCGCACCCCGCCACCGAGCACCTCGAGGACCGCCGCGTCGACCTCGTCGTCACTCGGAAGGCCGTGCTCGTCCGGGTCACCCACGACGATGCGCCGCGATGAGGGCGAGAAGCTCGTCGTGGAGAGCGCCGTTCGTCGCGGCGGCACTCCCCCCGTCCGAGCGGTCGAGACCATCGAGGTCGGTCACACGGCCCCCCGCAGCCTCCACGACCGCGCGCACGGCGGCGAGGTCCCAGGCGTTGAGCCGGGCCTCGAGCACGGCGTCGGTGCTCCCCGCGGCGAGGAGGCAGTACGCCCAGAAGTCGCCGTAGCCGCGCTGGCGTCGGGTCCCGTGCGCGAGTGCTGCGAGCAGTCCCGGCGTGCGGTCCTCGATGTCGTGGAAGCCCCCTACCGAGACCTCCGCGTCCACCAAGCGGTCGACGTCGCTGACCTGCACAGGCCTCCCGTCCTGACGTGCACCCTGACCGACGACACCGTCCCATCGGCTCCCGAGCGCGGGCGCGGAGACGACACCGACGAGGTCACGCCCGTCCACCGAGCATGCGATGAGGGTCGCGAAGATCGGGTTGCCGGCCACGAAGTTCGTGGTGCCGTCGATGGGGTCGATGGTCCAGACCGGGACACCCTGCCGACGCGACACGTCCGCATCACCCCAGCCGTCCTCCTCACCGAGGACGAGATGATCGGGGAAGGCGGCGAGGATCCGTTCCCGGAGCGCAGCCTCGACCGCGACGTCCACTGCGGTGACCTCGGACCCGTCGGCCTTGCGGCGCACATCCACCACACGGCCGAACGCCGACGACGTCAGGCCGTCGGCGACGTCCGCGAGCTCGAGAGCGAGTCCGAGGACGTCCTCCGTCCTCACTCCTCGATCTCCACGTCCTCGAACCGGAGGATGATGTCGTTCGGCTGGATGGTGAGGATCACGTCGTCCCGACGGACCCACAGCGGGATGCTCTGCCCCTGCCCTGCGTGCCCCATGAGACAGATGCGGACCTTGCCCTCACTGTCGATACCGACGATCTGTCGCGAGTAGCTCAGGAGCTGCATGAACGTCGCGCTCCCGCCACGGCGTCGGCTGAAGTCGGTCGCCCACTTCGCCTCGGACTTTCCGTAGTTGGCGATGACCTGTCCCGGACGCAGCTTGCTGATCCCGGCGAGGGTCCGCACCACTCGGAGCGGCTTATCGCCGGCCGCGTTCTTGCCGATGCGGATCGCTGCCGTCGGCTTCGCGAGCCCGCCGGGGAGGTCGTCGAGCTCGAAGTTCCCGGCGGCCTGCGCGGCCTTCTGCCGCTCGACCGGGATCTGGACCTCGACGTTCGGGACGTCCTTGCGCGGCGTCGCCTTCTTCGTCGCGGCGGCCTTCTTGGCGGGAGCCTTCTTCGCAGCGACCTTCTTCGCAGCAGGCTTCTTCGCGGCGGTCCTCTTGGCCGGTGCCTTCTTCGCAGCGGGCTTCTTCGTGGCAGTCGTCTTCTTCGCCGGTGCCTTCTTCGCGGCAGCCTTCTTGTTCGCCGGTGCCTTCTTCGCGGTGGCCACAGCTGTCCCTTCGTCAGGTTCCGCATCCCACGTGATCAGGTCGAGGACCCGGATGCGGCGGTTCGTTCCGGTACCCCCGACCGGATTCGAACCGGCGTCACCACCTTGAAAGGGTGGGATCCTAGGCCGCTGGACGACGGGGGCGGGTTCGTCGGCGGCGCCGACCACCGGCGAGGCTACCGACGCGCCTCACGCCTGCGCCGCACGGACGACGTGACCGGAAGCAGGACGAGCGTGGCGCCGCCGGCCGTCCCGACGAGGTCGCCGAGCGCCAGGAACGGGGTCCGCCCAGCCGCGAGGGGGATGTCGCGCCGGATGGCCGACTGCTCGAAGAGGTCCGTCGCGTTGTACATGCGGCCGTCGGGATCGATGAACGCGGAGGAGCCCGACAGTGCGGCGTGCACGACCCACCGACCCGTCTCGATGGCGATCATGCGGCTCTGCGCAAGGTGCTGCGCCGGTTCCGCGCTCCTGCGGAAGGACGCGTCGTTCGTGATGGAGAGCACGAGCCCCGCGTCCGTCGCGCCCGCGAGGATGTTGGTCCGCGCGAGGTCGCTGAAGAGCGTCTCGAAGCAGACGAGCACTGCGACGTCGACGCCGGGTCGGAGCTCGAAGGTCTGCGGGCCCGGACCCGCGATCGCGTCACGCGGGACCTGGTCGAGCGCGGGGATCCAGTCGAGCCAGCGACGTCCCGGGACGTACTCGCCGAAAGGGACCGGCCGTCGTTTGATGTAGAGGTCCTGCACGTCGCTCGTCCCGTCCGGGCCGAGCAGCCACGCGCCGACGATGCGCTCCCGTGCCGGATCGTCGGGACCATCGAGGCTGACGCCGGTGATGAGCGCGCCGGCGGCGGCCGCGGCCTCGCTCGCGAGCGAGCCCAGGTCGGACCATGCCGGACGTGACGGATCGCGATCGACGCCGGACTCGGGCCAGACGACGAGGTCGGGTGCGCGGCCGTCCTCGACCGCGGCGAGCGTCTGACGATGCAGGTTGCGGGTGATGGTCCGCGGCGCCTCGGGATCAGGCTCGACCCAGTGCTCGATGTCGTTCCCCTGCACGGCGAGCACGTCGAGCGTCCCCTGCGTCGCGGGCGCACCGACCGTGACGAGCGTGACGGCGAGCGCGAGACCCACGGCCTGCACGAGGGGGGCGCGTGGCGGGTCCTCGCGGTCACCCAGGCGCATCCCGAGCAGCCCGTCGACGAGCGCGAGTGAGAGCGCGACGACGACGAACGTGACGCCGTTCGCTCCGAGGACGCGTCCGAGCGGCACGAACCATGCGACGTCGACCTGGCTGTGTGCGAGCGCCCCCCAGCTGAACCCGCTGAGCGGGACGAGACCACGGAGCACGTCCATGCCGACCCAGGCGCCCGCCGCGAACACCGGCATGATCGGCCGATGGAGGTGCGGTGCGACCACGAGCATCCAGAGGACGAGCCATCCCGCCTGGACCAGGACGAGCAGCGACCAGCCGACGACCCCCGCCGGTGC
>JAURQY010000071.1 GCA_030835875.1 Nitriliruptorales bacterium
TCGGCTCCTGCAGGTCCATCACGCGCGCGGCGACCGGTGGGAGGATCGCCGTCGGCAGCGTGAACACGTCGCCGTAGCGGTGGTTGAACCGCTGTCCGATGTCGCGGGCCAGCTCGATGTGGTGCCGCTGGTCCTCCCCCACGGGCACCTTCGTCGCGTGGTAGAGGAGGATGTCCGCCGTCTGGAGGACGGGGTAGTCGAAGAGGCCGACACTCACCGACGCGTCGCGACCCGCGGACTTCTCCTTGAACTGCGGCATGCGCCCGAGCTCACCGAACGTCGCGACGCAGTTGAAGAGCCACGCGAGCTCCGAGTGCTCACGCACGTGCGACTGCACGAAGAGCGTGCTCCGCGTCGGATCGATCCCGACACCGAGCAGCACCGCCGCAAGATCGAGCGTGCGCTGCCGCAGCAGCGAAGGGTCATGCTCATCCGGTGCGGTGATCGCATGCAGGTCGACGACGGAGTAGACGCAGTCGGCATCCTCCTGGAGCGCGACCCAGCTCGTCAGCGCGCCGAGGAGGTTGCCGAGGTGGACGGCCCCGGAGGGCTGCATCCCGGAGAAGACGCGCGCACGTTCCGGTGCTGCCGACCCGACGGCATCCGTCACAGCAGGTCCACGACCGCCGCCCGCTCCTCCTGGAGCTCGGCGACGGTGCGCTCGAGGCCGGCGCGCGTCGTCGCGGAGAGCTCGAGGCCCTGGACGATCGCGTAGCCGCCCTTCCCGTCGGTCGTGACCGGGAAGCCGGAGATGATCCCCTCGGGGACGCCGTAGGACCCGTCGGAGACGACCGCCATCGAGTGCCAGTCACCCGGCGCGGTCGCGCGGCCGCCCGCCCACGTCGCCACGTGGTCGACGAGCGCGTTCGCCGCCGAGGCCGCCGAGGACGCGCCGCGCGCGTCGATGACGGCCTTTCCGCGCTGCTGCACCGTCGTCATGAACTCGCCCTCGAGCCATGCGCGGTCCGTGATGACCTCCGTCGCAGGACGTCCACCGATGCGGGCGTTGTCGAAGTCGGGGACCATCGTCGGCGAGTGGTTGCCCCACACCGCGAGGTTCGTGACCTCGGTCACGTCGACACCCGCGCGCTTGGCGAGCTGCGTGCGCGCACGGTTCTCGTCGAGACGGACCATCGCGGTGAAACGGTCGGTCGGGACACCATCCGCGTTGGCGGCTGCGATGCTCGCGTTCGTGTTCGCAGGATTGCCGACGACCGCGATGCGGACGTCGCTCGCCGCGGAGGATGCGATCGCCTCCCCCTGCGCGCGGAAGATCTGCCCGTTGTCCTTGAGCAGGTCGGAACGCTCCATGCCCGGACCACGCGGCTTCGCGCCGACGAGGCACAGCATGTTCGCACCGTCGAACGCGGTCGTGGCCGCGTCGGTGACCTCGATGCCCCGCAGCAGCGGGAACGCGCAGTCGTCGAGCTCCATCGCCACACCCTCGAGCGCGGGCAGCGCCGGCGTGATCTCGAGCAGGCGCAGCTCGACCGGCCGGTCCGGGCCGAACATCTGGCCGGAGGCGATGCGGAAGACGAGGGCGTAGCCAATCTGACCGGCGGCCCCGGTGACGGCGACTCGAACGGGGGAGGTCATGGAGGTGGCTCCTTCAGCGGGGAGAGCGGCGCGGGGCGAGGGATGTCGCGGGGAACGCTCGGGAGCCTAGCCAGCACCCCCCTACGCTCCCATACCGAAGTGGTCGAGAGGAGGCGACGGTGCCCGGTCCGCTCGCTGCGATCGGCCGCACCTACGACCACCTCTTCGCGCGCGTCTACGACCGGGTGCTCGCCGGCCCCGAGCGCGCCGGGCTCGGCCGAGCTCGGGAGGGCCTGCGCGCGGGCGCCTACGGTCGCGTCCTCGAGATCGGCGCAGGGACGGGCGCCAACCTCGCGCATCTCGCGCGCACAGGCATCGTCTCGCTCTCGCTCGTCGAGCCGGCCGCGCCGATGCGGGCACGACTCGCCCACCGCGTCGCCGCGCTGCGAGACCACCTCCCCGAGGAGACCCACGTCGTCGACGGATCCGCGGCAGCGCTCCCGGTGGCGGACGGCACGGTCGACACGCTGGTGTCGACGCTGGTCCTCTGCTCGGTGCCCGACCTCGACGAGGCGGTGCGCGAGCTGCGCCGCGTGCTCGCGCCGGACGGTCACCTGCTGCTGCTCGAGCATGTCGCGGGGACCGGCAGGACGCGTCGCCTCCAGGGGATGATCGATCCGGGCTGGCGCGTCGTCGCCCGAGGCTGCCGGCTCGTCCGGGACACGCGCGCGGCGCTCGAGTCCGGCGGATTCGACACGTCCGAGGTCGCGGACTGGCGCATGCCGGGCGGTGGCGTCACCGGACCCGCGCTGCTCGGGACCGCACGACCGCGCTGAGCCGGCTCAGGCCAGCCCGCGTCGGAGCCGCGCCGCGGTGAGCGTGTTCTGCAGGAGCATCGTGACCGTCATCGGGCCGACCCCGCCCGGGACGGGTGTGATCGCGCCGGCGACCTCGGCGACCGTGTCGAAGTCGACGTCGCCGACGAGCCTTCCGTCCGCGGTCCGGTTCGTCCCGACGTCGATCACGACCGCGCCGGGTCGGACCATGTCCGCCGTGATGAGCCCCGGCTGGCCGACGGCGGCGACGACGACGTCGGCGCGACGGCACACCTCGCCGAGGTCACGGGTGCGGGAGTGCGCGAGCGTCACGGTCGCGTCGCGCCCCTTGAGCGTCAGCATGATGGAGAGCGGCCGACCGACGAGCGTCGAGCGTCCGACGATGACGATGTCCGCGCCCCGGCAGTCGACCCCGGCCTCGTCGAGCAGCTCGAGGACACCGGCCGGCGTGCACGCGAGGAACGTCGGCTCGCCATTGGCGAGGAGGCCGGCCGTGTACGGGTTGAGCGCGTCGACGTCCTTCTCGGGCGCGACCCGGCGCTGCACCTCGCGGGCTTCGAGCCCGTCGGGCAGTGGGAGCTGAACGAGGATCCCGTCGACCGTGTCATCGGCGTTCAGCCGATCGATGAGGGCGAGCAGCTCGGCCTGGGTCGTATCGGCCGGCAGCAGGTGCTGCTCGGAGCGCATCCCTGCAGCCTCGGTCGCACGGTGCTTCATGCCGACGTAGGTCTGCGAGGCCGGATCGTCGCCGACCAGGACCGCGGCGAGTCCCGGGACGACCCCGTGCGCCGCAGTGAGGCGCGTGACGTCGTCCGCGATGCGCGCGCGAACCTTCGTCGCGAGGGCGCGGCCGTCGATGATGCGGGCGGACATGGCGCCTCCGATGGTCAGTGGCGGAAGTGACGACGGCCCGTCAGCACCATCGCGATGCCGTGCTCGTCGGCGGCGGCGATGACCTCGTCGTCGCGCACCGACCCGCCGGGCTGCACGATCGCGACGATACCGGCGGCGGCCAGCGCGTCGACGGCGTCGCGGAACGGGAAGAACGCATCGCTCGCAGCGACCGCACCCTGCTGGCGGCCGCCGGCCCGCTCGACGGCGAGCCGCACGCTGTCGACGCGGCTCATCTGCCCCGCGCCGACCCCGACGATGCTGCGGTCGCGGGCGGCGACGATCGCGTTCGACGACGCGTGCTTCGCGACGAGCCAGGCGAGGCGGAGGTCCGCCTCGAGGGCGGCGTCGAGCGGTCGAGCGCTGACGGTGCGCCACTCGTGCCACGGCTCCGCAGCCGCGTCGGTGGTCTGGACGAGCAGTCCCCCGTCGATCGACCGCACCTGCCACTCGGGTCCCGGACGCGCCGCGTCGCTGTGCTCGAGGACGCGCAGGTTCGTCTTCGCAGCGAGCACCTCGCGCGCCTCGGCGTCGTACCCGGGGGCGACGACCACCTCAGTGAAGATCTCGGTGATGGCGCGCGCGGTCGCACCGTCGACCGGTCGATTGAGCGCGACGATGCCACCGAACGCGCTGACAGGGTCCCCGGCGAGCGCACCGCGGTAGGCCTCGAGCAGCGTCGGGGCGAGCGCGACCCCGGACGGGTTGGTGTGCTTGATGATGACGACGGCCGGCTCGTCGAACTCGGCGACGAGCGACCACGCGGCGTGCGTGTCGAGCAGGTTGTTGAAGGACAGCTCCTTGCCGCCGAGCTGACGTGCGCCGGCGACTCCGCGCCGCGCCCCCGGCAGCCGGTAGAGCGCCGCCGCCTGGTGCGGGTTCTCGCCGTAGCGGAGCGTCGCTCCCCGCTCGAGCGCCAGACCGAGGAACGCCGGCGGCACCGCAGGCGCGGCGGCCCCTGCGTCCGCCGCGCCGTCTGCGTCGTCGCGCTGCGCGAACCAGGTCGCGATCGCCGCGTCGTAGGTCGCGGTGTGCCGGAACGCGGTCGCCGCGAGGTCCTGGCGGAGCGCGGTGGTGAGCCCGCCGTGCGCCGCGAGGTCGGCGAGGACGCGCGCATGGTCGACGGGATCGACGACGACGCCGACCGAGCCGTGGTTCTTCGCCGCGGCACGCAGCATCGTCGGCCCGCCGACGTCGATCATCTCGACGACATCCGCGTCCACCGCACCCGACGCGACGGTGCGCTCGAACGGGTAGAGGTTCACGACGACGAGGTCGATCGGGTCGACGCCGAGCTCCGCGAGCTGTGCGACATGGTCCGCGTCCGAGCGGTCCGCCAGGATGCCGGCGTGGACGCGCGGGTGGAGCGTCTTCACGCGCCCACCGAGACACTCCGGGAAGCCGGTGAGGTCCGCGACCTCGACCACCTCGACCCCCGCGTCCCGGATGGCGGCCGCGGTCGAGCCGGTCGACACGATGCGCACATCCCGCGCTGCGAGCGCGGTCGCGAGCTCCGGCACGCCCGTCTTGTCGAAGCAGCTGATGAGCGCGGTGCGGACCGGGGTCACGGTGTCGGTGGTCATGGCGTGCTCCGTAGGGATGTTCGGGCAGGGTGATCAGGGGGACGCGATGGTGGCGCGACCGTCGACGACGCGGACCGCTCCGCGGGCGAGCGCATCGACGGCGTGCGGCAGGAGCCGGTGCTCGACGGCGTGGAGCCGTGCGTGCAGCGTGTCCCGCGTGTCGTCGGGCGCGACCACGACGGCTTCCTGGGCGAGGATGGGCCCATGGTCGACGAGCTCGTCGACGAGGTGCACGGTCACACCGGTCACCTGCACGCCGGCTGCGAGCGCATCGCCCACCGCGTCGGCGCCGCGGAACGCGGGCAGCAGCGAGGGGTGGACGTTGACGACGCGGTCGGGCCAGCGGGAGAGGAACGCGCCGCTCAGGATCCGCATGAAACCGGCGAGGACGACGACATCGACCTGGTGTGCGGCGACAGCGTCGGCGAGCCTCGCCTCCCAGCCTGCTCGATCGGCGCGATCGAAGGGGACGGCGACGGTCGCGAGGCCACGCTCGCGTGCACGTTCGAGCGCCGGAGCGTCCGCGACATCGCTCGCGACGACGGCGAGGTCGGCGCCGACCTCATCGCGGTCGATCGCGTCGGCGAGGGCGAGCATGTTGCTCCCGGCACCGGAGACGA
>JAURQY010000072.1 GCA_030835875.1 Nitriliruptorales bacterium
CACGAGGTCGAGCGCGTCCGCGCCCTCGAGCAGCGCCACATGGTCGCGCGGCTCATCGATGCCGTCGAGCATCGGCCGCTCGCCGACGAGGCGCACGACGACCCCGTCACCCTCCTCGCCGTCGGGCGCATCGGGGTGCGGAAGGTTCGGGATGCGCGAGAACGCGTCGTGCTGCGCGGCCTCCGCGGTGTCCCGCTCCACCTCGAGCGCGGCGACCCGCTCCTTGAGGACCGCAGCCTCCGCGATCGCCGCCTCGCGCTCCTCGGGGGGGCGGTTCCCGATCGACTTCGACGCCGCCTTCTGCTCCGCGCGCGCCGCATCGACCGCGATAATCGCCGCTCGGCGCGCCGCGTCGAGCGCACGGAGCCGTCCGAGCGTCGCCGCATCGACCCCACGACGCGCGAGCGCCGCCGCGGTCGCGTCGGGCTCGTCGGTGAGGAGGCGTGGATCGATCATGCGCGGCAGGCTAACCGCGCGCCCGTTGCCGCCCAGCGCGGACGCCTCCGCTAGTGTCCGGCGGGCAGGTGCACGGTCGAAGTCCGGTGGGATCCCGGCACTGACCCGCAACGGTGGTCCGCCCGCGACGCCCGGAGAGGCGTACGAGGCGGCGAGTCCGGTCGAACCGCGTTCCTCGCGAACCGCACAGACCCTCGAGGACATGGGGTCGGTTCGAACGGTGTGACGGGACCGGTGTGTCCCCACCCACCTGACGCGCCTCCCGGTCCCCGACGACCAGGAGGCAGCATGCGAACCGCATCCTCCCGGCTCGTCGTGGCCGTCATCCTGTCGACGTCGCTCATCGCCGCAGCCTGCGGCAGCGACGCCGACACCGCCACCGAGTCGGAACCCACCACCAGCACGCCGGCCCCGGAGCCGGCACCCGCCGAGGGGCCGGACGCCGGCTTCCCCGTGACGCTCGACGTGTACGGCACGCCGTTCACGCTCGACGCCCGCCCCGAGCGCATCGTCTCGCTCTCCCCGTCCGCGACCGAGGGGCTCTTCGCCGTCGGCGCGGGCCCGCAGGTCATCGCCGCGGACGAGTACTCGAACTTCCCTGCCGAGGCGCCGACGACGGACCTCAGCGGCTTCACGCCGAACGTCGAGGCGATCGTCGCCTACGACCCGGACCTCGTCGTCGTGTCCTACGACCCGGGCGACCTCGTCGCGTCGCTCGAGGCGACGGGCGTCCCGGTCCTGATCCTCGACGCCGCCGTCGACCTCGCCGACGTGATGCGTCAGCTCACCATCCTCGGCGATCTGACGGGCAACGCGGGGACCGCGGCCGAGGTCGTCGCCTCGCTCGAGGCGCGCATCGACGAGGCCGTCGCGTCCGCACCCGAGCTCGACGAGCCGCTGACGTACTTCCACCTGCTCGACGAGACGCTCTTCACCGTGACGTCGACGACGTTCATCGGATCGGTGTACGGGCTCTTCAGGCTCGAGAACGTCGCGGACGCGGCCGACCCCGACGGCGAGGCGTTCGGCTACCCACAGCTGTCGGCCGAGTACCTCGTCGAGGCCGATCCGGACCTCGTGTTCCTCGCGAGCGGTGACGCCGCGTCGTTCGCCGAGCTGCCGGTCCTCGGCGAGCTCCGTGCCGTGAGCGAGGACGGCGTCGTCACCCTCGCCCCCGACGTGTCCTCGCGCTGGGGTCCGCGCATCGTCGACTTCGTCGAGCAGATCGCCGAGGCCATCACGCGGCTCGCTGCGGCCGGCGCGCTGGTCCCCGCCGCATGAGCGTCCCGGTCGCGGCGGCACCGCGGAGCGCATCACGGTCGACGACCGTGACCGCGTGGTGCCGCCGCGACCGAGGGATCTCACCGTCGGGCTCGTCGCGCTCGGCGTCGTCGCGGCCATCGGTGCCGCGCTCGCCGGCCTCGTGAGCGGTCCGGTCACGATCCCGGCCGGCGACGTCGTCGCGGCGCTGATCGACCGGCTGCCGTTCGTCAGCGTCGAGCACGGCCTGAGCACGACGTCGACGACGATCCTGTTCGACATCCGTGCGCCGCGCGTCATCCTCGGCCTCGCCGTCGGTGCGCTGCTCGCCGGGTCGGGTGCGTCCTACCAGGGCGTGTTCCGCAACCCGCTCGCCGACCCCTACCTGCTCGGCGTCGCGGCCGGTGCCGGGCTCGGCGCGACGCTCGCGATCGTGACCGGCACGGCGCGGCTCGGTGCAGGGTTCGTGCTGCCCGCCGCCGCGTTCGCCGGTGCGATCCTCGCCGTGCTCGCCACCGCGGGCCTGAGCCTCCGACGCGGCCGGCCGGGCGGGCCCGCGGCGCTCATCCTCGCCGGGGTCGCCGTCGCGGCGCTGCTCGCCGCCGTCCAGACCTACCTGCTGCAGCGGCACGCCGACTCGCTGCGTGTCGTCTACGGCTGGCTGCTCGGGCGGCTGTCGACGGTCGGCTGGGCGGAGGTCCGCATCGTGCTGCCCATCCTCGTCGTGAGCGCCGCGGTCCTGATCCTCGCCGCCGGTGCGATCGACGTGCTGGCCGTCGGGGACGAGGAGGCGACGACGCTCGGGATCCGCCCCGGGCTCACGCGGGCGCTCGTGCTGGCGGTCGCCTCGCTCGCGACCGCGACCGCCGTGTCGGTGAGCGGGCTCATCGGCTTCGTCGGCCTGATCGTCCCCCACGGGGTCCGGCTGATCGCCGGCACGCGCAACCGACGCGTCATCCCGCTGTCGATGCTGCTCGGTGCCGCGTTCCTGACGCTCACCGACCTCGTCGCGCGCACGGTGCAGGCGCCGGCGGAGCTGCCGATCGGCGTCATCACCGCGTTCGTCGGCGCACCCGCGTTCCTGCTCATCCTCCGCTCGCAGCAGGCACGCGCATGAGCGGCGTCTCCCCGATCGCCCTCGCTGCACGTGACATCACGGTGACGCTCGGTGGTGCGCGCGTGCTCGAGGGCATCGACCTCACGGTCGTCGAGGGCGAGTGGCTCGCGCTGCTCGGCCCGAACGGTGCGGGGAAGACGACGCTCGTCCGCGCGCTGTCGGGGACCGTGCGCCACGCGGGCAGTGTCACCTTCGGCGACGGCAGCGTCACGGGCGACGGCGCGCAGGGCCTGCGCGGCCCACGCGGACGCGCGCGTCGGATCGCCGTCGTGCCGCAGACCCCCGTCATCCCGCCCGGGATCACCGCGTTCGAGTACGTGCTGCTCGGGCGCAGCGCGCACCAGGGCCTGCGCCTGTCCGCGTCGCTCGACGACCGTCGGCGCAGCCTCGCCGTGCTGCAGCGGCTCGACCTCGAGCCGTTCGTCGACCGTGACCTCGCGACGCTCTCGGGCGGTGAGCGGCAGCGCGTCGTGCTCGCACGCGCGCTCGTCGCCGACGCACCGGTGCTCGTGCTCGACGAGCCGACGGCGGCGCTCGACCTCGGCCACCAGTTCGAGATCCTCGAGCTGCTCGCGGATCTCCAGCAGGAGCGCGGGCTCACGGTCGTGACGACGCTGCACGACCTCGGTGTCGCCGGACAGTTCGGCGACCGGCTCGCGGTGCTGCACGGCGGTCGGCTCGTCGCGCACGGGACCCCCGCCGAGGTGCTCACCCCCGACGCGATCGGACGCTGGTGGGGTGTCGACGCGACGTGCACGGTCGACGCGGGGGGGCGTGTCGACGTGACGGTCCGACGCCGGCGGACGGACGCGTCTCCGGCCGGAGCCCCGGTCACGACACCCGCGGACGACGCGACCCCGGCATCGGGCCGCTGAGGCCGTCCACCGGGGTCGTGTGCCGCGCGCGGGGAGGGATTTGAACCCCCGGCCGCCTGATCCGTAGTCAGGTGCTCTATCCGGACTGAGCTACCCGCGCAGGTCGTTGTTCGGTTGTCACCGGCGGAGGCTGAGGGATTTGAACCCTCGAGGGGGACATGCCCCCAACGGGATTAGCAATCCCGCGCCATAGACCAGACTAGGCGAAGCCTCCAGGCGCTCGCCGCGCCCGGGGGACGACGACGACGCGCGGAGGGTACCAGTGGCGTCAGGACCCCGGCACGGCCCGTCCACGCCACTCGGCGACCCACGCGGCGGCGGCGCGGTACGCGGCGTCGTCGTGCTCGATGCGCTCGGCCTCGGCACGCTGGCGCGCCCCTGAACGGCGGTATGAGCCGAGCAGCCGCACGTCGCGCTGGGTGCGCTTGACGGTCGCGAGCGCATCGCCGACACGCTCGTCGCTGAGGTGCCCCTCGACGTCGACGAAGAAGCAGTACTCGCCGAGCTCCGTCTTCGTCGGACGCGACTCGATCTTCGTGAGGTTGAGCTCACGCGCCGCGAAGATCTCGAGCAGCTGGAGCAGCGCACCCGGACGGTTCGTGTCGATGAACACGACGAGCGAGGTCTTGTCCCAGCCGGTCGGCGCGGGGACGTGGTCGCCGACCATGACGAAGCGCGTCATGTTGCCCGCCCGGTCCGCGAGACCCTCCGCGAGCACCGCGAGCCCGTACCGCTCGGCGGCCAGCGGGTTCACAATCGCCGCGTGCAGCGTCCCGAGCTCGGCGACCTCCTCCGCAGCGCGCGCGGTCGACGCGGAGGCGAGCTGCTCGACGTTCGGCAGGTGCTCGGCGAGCCATCGGCGCGAGGAGCCGAGCGCGACGACGTGGGAGCGGACGCTCACCAGCGTGTCGAGCGTGGTGCCCGGCAGCGCGGCGAGCACGAGGTTGACGGGGAGCTCGAGCTCGCCGTGGATGAGGAGGTCGGTGTCGAACGCGAGGGCGTCGAGCGTCGCGGTCACCGAACCCTCGAGCGTGTTCTCGATCGGTACGACCCCGCGCGCGGCCTCGCCACGCTCGACGGTGCGGAACACCTCGAGCACGTCACGGCAGGCGAGCAGCGACGTGTCGTCACCGAGGTGGAGCATGCGCGCGGCCGTCTCGGTGAACGTGCCCGCCGGCCCGAGGTAGGCGACGCGGTCCTGGTCCTGCGACATGATGCTCCCTCTCCGCCGCGTCAGCGCGGCGCGTCGTGTCAGCGCTGGCGCCAGCTCCGCTTGCCGGCATCGGCGAGCCGCTCGCTGCGCGGCTCAGCGCGTGCGGCCGCGACCGCCGCGGCTTCCTCGTCGGAGAGCGGCTGCGAGCCCTCCCCCGCCGAGACGGACTTCAGGTAGGTCCGGCCGTCGTTGCGGCCCGTGATGGACGTGATGACGACCCCGTCCCCGTGCTCGTCGAGCAGCGCCGCCGAGAACGACTGTGCGCCACCGATCTCGGCGTACGCGTCGTAGCGGACCACCCCGATGCGGCCGAGCGTCCGCTGGACCGACGCCGCGACGCCCTCGCTGTGCATGCGGGCCTCAGCGACCGTCGCGTCGAGTTCGTCCTGTCGCCGCCGCAGCCGAGCGAGTGTCGCGACGACGTCCACCTCCACGCCGTCGAGCGCTCGGCGCTGGTCGGCCGTGAGACGGCGCAGGCGGAGGGCGAGGACCCCGACGGCGACCACGAGGAGCACGACCAGCACCGTCAGGACGATGATGGCGACGACGACCGGATCGGACAGCGACATGCGGGCCTCGTGCAGGGGGGCGGTCGCCGCGGCGGGACGGGTGCTGCGGCTGCGCGAATCTAGCCGTCGGCCGTCGCGGCCCCACCCGGCCACCAGACCGAGAACGACGACCCGGTGATGCGCTCGTAGGCATCGACGTACCGCGCTCGCGTCGCCGCGACGACGTCGTCGGGCAGTGCCGGTGCCGGCTGCCGTCGGTCCCAACCCGTCGCGCTCACGTGGTCGCGCACGTACTGCTTGTCGAAGCTCGGCGGCGAGCCACCCGGAGCCCACCTGTCGGCGGGCCAGTAGCGCGATGAGTCGGGCGTGAGGACCTCGTCGACGAGGAGCAGCTCCTGGCCACCGGCTCCGTCGTCGACGAGTCCGAACTCGAGCTTCGTGTCGGCGAGGATCAGTCCGACCGAC
>JAURQY010000073.1 GCA_030835875.1 Nitriliruptorales bacterium
GCTGCCCTGCTGCGCGCCGAGGTCGAGTCCGCCGTCGGCGAGGAGCGCGACGGCACCGAGGTCTGGGACCGTGCTGTCCGCGGTTAGCCTCGGCCCATGAGCGCTCCCGAGCACGACGACCACGTCGACACCGCCGTCCCCGACGACGTCCTCGCCGGCTGGGACCCCGACGGTCCGCCACGGGTGCTGGATGGTCGCGCCCCGTTCCCGACCGACACCGTCATCGCCGTCGGCGCGATGCTCGCCGGCGCTGCGCTGGGGGTCGCACGCGGCGGCCGGCACCCGCTCGTGCGCGCCAAGGTCGGCGGTCTCCTCGGCCTCGGCGCCGCGATCGTCGCGCGTCGGATGTGGCGCCTGCCCGGCTGAAGCGTTGCCGGTCCCTGCACGCCCACCGGCCGGACGGCCGTCGGCGGTCGTTGCATCGCGCCATCGGGTCGGCGTACGGTCCTGCTGACCGCGCCCTGCGCACCCCCGCGACGACGGACCGAGACGCGCCATGGACCCCTTCCCCGGCATGCACAGCATCGAGTCGGTGCACGCCCGCGAGATCCTCGACTCGCGCGGCAACCCGACCCTCGAGGTCGACGTGCGGCTCGGCATCGGCGAGGTCGGCCGTGCCGCCGTGCCCTCGGGCGCCTCGACCGGCGCGCACGAGGTCGTCGAGCTCCGGGACGGTGACGCACGCCGCTACCTCGGCAAGGGCGTGCAGCAGGCGGTCGCGAACGTGAACGGTCCGATCGCGGAGGCGGTCGCCGGACATGACGCGACCGACCAGCGCGGGCTCGACACGCTGCTCGTCGAGCTCGACGGGACCGACGACCGCTCGAACCTCGGGGCGAACGCGGTGCTCGGGGTCTCGCTCGCCGCCGCGAAGGCCGCCGCCGCCGCGACCGGGCTGCCGCTGTACGCCTACCTCGGCGGTCCGAACGCGCACGTGCTCCCGGTCCCGTGCATGAACGTGCTCAACGGTGGCAGTCATGCTGAGTCGAGCGTCGACATGCAGGAGTTCATGGTCGTGCCCGTCGGCGCGGCGAGCTTCGCGGACGCGCTGCGCATGGGCACCGAGGTCTACCACCACCTCAAGGCCGTGCTCAAGGGACGTGGCCTCTCGACCGGCCTCGGCGACGAGGGCGGCTTCGCCCCTGACCTGCCGTCGAACACCGCTGCGCTCGACCTGCTCGTCGAGGCGATCGGCGCCGCCGGCTACACGCCCGGTGAGGACGTCGCGATCGCGCTCGACCCGGCGATGAGCGAGCTCTTCCGCGACGGCGCCTACCACCTCGAGGGCGAGGGCCGTGTGCTTTCGACCGACGAGATGATCGAGCTGTGGGCGGACCTCGTCGACCGCTACCCGATCGTGTCGATCGAGGACGGGCTCGACGAGGAGGACTGGGACGGCTGGGCGCGGCTGACCGCGCGCCTCGGCGACCGCGTCCAGCTCGTCGGTGATGACCTGCTCGTCACCAACCCGGCCTTCGTGCGCCGCGCGATCGATACGCGCGCGGCCAACAGCGTGCTCGTCAAGGTCAACCAGATCGGCACGCTCACCGAGGCCATGGACACCGTCGCCCTCGCGCAGCGCAACGGGTGGACGGCGATGGTGAGCCACCGCTCCGGCGAGACGGAGGACACGACGATCGCCGACCTCGCGGTCGCCGTCGGGTCCGGGCAGATCAAGACGGGCGCGCCCGCGCGCAGCGACCGGGTCGCGAAGTACAACCAGCTCCTCCGCATCGAGGAGCGGCTCGGTGACACGGCGCGCTACGCGGGCCGCGCGGCGTTCCGGCAGCACGGCTGAGCAGGTCCCGGCCGGCCGGTCGGGAGAGGAGGGGCGGATGGCGACGACGCAGCGCAGCACGCGCCGCGCCGCTCGACGGCGTGCGCCCGCCGACCTCCTGCTCGGCGTGCTGCTCCTCGCGACGCTCGCGCTCGGGGTGCTCGTGCTCGCCCCACCGTTCGAGGACTACCGCGCCGCCCGCCAACGCGTCGCGCTCCTCGAGCAGCAGGCCGCCGCGCTCGAGTTCGAGAACGAGCGCCTCGCATCGCGCGTCGAGGACCTCGATGACCCCGTCACCCTCGAGCTGCTCGCCCGACAGCAGCAGGGCCTCGTGCGGCCCGGCGACGTTCCCTACGTGCTGACGCCGCCCGAGGTCGACGCACCGCGCATCGTCGACGTGCAGCCGGTGCCACAGGTCGCCGAGGACGACGTGCTGGACCGCATCCTCGCCTGGATCCGCGCACTGACGCGCTGACGGCTACCGTTACACCGCGCCGGCGGGTCCGGCGCACCTCCCACGGAAGTCCCGTCCCCGCTCCCGCCTGCCGACCGCCCTGCGGTCGCAGCGAGCTTCGGGGGACCGCGTCGCAGGAGCGGCCGGTCGGTGAGGGGAGCCGACGACGTCGGCATGGACCGGAGAGGAGTTGGTCGAACTGCTGGGTGAGATCGTGAAGGGCAAGGTCGTGCGCCTCGAGGAGTACGGCGCGTTCGTCGAGATCGACATCGAGGGCACCGTCGCGACGGGCCTCGTGCACGTCTCCGAGGTCGCCGTCGACTACGTCGAGAACATCTACGCGTACCTCGCGGAGGGCGACGAGGTCGACGTCCGGATCCTCGACGTCAAGGACGACGGCAAGATCGACCTGTCGATCAAGCGCGCCGACCCCGAGTGGGTCGACGAGGAGGCCCCGAACCTCCGCTCCAAGCTCGACAAGGACTTCAACAAGCGCCTGCGCCGCTTCATGCACAAGTCGCAGATGATCCAGGGTGAGGCCCGGCGGCAGAAGCGCGGTCGCGTCGGCACGTGATCGACGCCGTCCAGCGCGACCCCGAGGCCTCCTACGACCGCGCCGCCGGCGCGACCGAGGCGGACGACGCGACGGTCGCGGTGCTCTCCGCGCAGCTCGGCCGTCCCGCACGTGGTCGCCCTGCGGTCGTCCACCGCTGCGGCCACGGGCTCCCGACCGTCGTGCGGGTGGACCCGCGGCTCGAGGACGGGACCCCCTTCCCGACCACGTTCTGGCTCGCTTGCCCGCTGCTGCGCTCCGCGGTCGGTCGCATGGAGGCCGACCACGAGATGGTGCGGCTGAACGAGGCGCTCGCCGAGGACGACGCGCTGCGCGCCGAGTACGCGGCCACCGCGGAGCGCTACGTCGCGTTCCGTGACGCGCTCGGCGAGCCCGGCCCGCCGCTCGATGGTGCGCCGACGGCCGGTGGGATGCCGAAGCGGGTGAAGTGCCTGCACGTGCACCTCGCCCACCACCTCGCGACGGGCGACAACCCGGTCGGCGCGCACGTCGCGGACGCCCTGCTCCCGATGGCCTGCGACGCGCCCTGCGTGGACGTCGACGCACCGGAGGCGCCGTGAGCGTCGCCGCGGTCGACGTCGGTTCGAACTCCGTGCGTCTCCTCGTCCTCGACGACGCCGGCGCGCGTGTGCTGCGGCGCATCACGCCCACGCGCCTCGCGGAGGGGGTCGACCGCACCGACCGGCTCGCCGACGCCGCCATCGCTCGCACCGTCACCGCGATCGAGGCGTTCCGCGACGTCTGGGTCGACGCCGGCGTCCCGACGGACACGGCGCACGTGCGGATCGCCGCGACCTCGGCCGTGCGGGACGCCGCTGACCGTGACCGGTTCCTCGCTGCCGTGCTCGCGAAGGTCGGGATCCCCGTCGACGTGATCGACGGGGAGGAGGAGGCGGCGCTCGGCTTCGCCGGCGCGAGCGGCGCGGTGCCGACGGTCGAGCCGTCCCTCGTCATCGACGTCGGGGGCGGGTCGACCGAGCTCGTCATCGGCGAGGCGGGTCGCGTCCTCGCGAGCGTCTCCACGCAGCTCGGCTGCGTCCGGCTGACCGAGCGTGCACTCCACGCCGACCCGCCGACCGACACGGAGCGTGACGCAGCGGCGAGCATCGCCGAGGCGGTCGTCCGCGACGGCCTCGCGGTCCTGCGTGAGGGCCTCGCGCACCACGGTCGTTCGCTCGCCGATCTCGGCACGGTCGTCGCGGTCGCCGGGACGGCGACCACGCTCGCCGCGCTGCAGCTCGGACTCGACGACTACGAGGAGTCGCGCATCCACGGCACCGTCGTCGGCACGGCAGCGCTCGACACGCTCGCCGATCGCCTCGTGCGCATGACGGTCGCCGAGCGCTCCGCGCTCGGGCCGGTCCAGCCGGGACGCGCGGAGGTCCTCCACGGTGGCGCGGTCGTGCTCGCGACGGCGCTCCGGCTGCTCGGACGTCCGGAGCTCGTGGTCAGCGAGGCCGACTCGCTCGACGCGCTCGCGGCGGGGCTCCTCGGGTCGCGCGGATGAGCGGCTTCTGGGCGCGGCTCGACGCGGCGCTCGCGACCGTCGACGAGGCGGTCCGCACCCCACCGCCCGGCGCGCGCATCGGTGCGGTGCTCGTGCTCCTCGAGGACGAGCCCGACGCCGACGTGGTCGGTCCGCGCCTCGTGCTGACACGGCGCCGACCGGACCTGCGCTCCCACCCCGGACAGCTCTCCTTCGCCGGCGGGCGCGTCGAGCCGGGGGAGGACGCGACCGCTGCCGCACTGCGCGAGGCGGGGGAGGAGATCGGTCTCGACCCGGCCAGCGTTACGGTGCTCGGCCACGGCCCGACCTTCTACGTGCCACCGTCACGCTTCTGGGTCGTCCCCGTCGTCGCCCGCTGGCACACGCCGCACCCGCTCGTCCCCGAACCGCGCGAGGTGGCGGAGGTCCTCCACGTCGGGCTCGACCAGTTGACCGACGAGCGTCGGTGGCGGCACACACCGCTGCGGGGTCGTGCCTCGGTAGGTCGCGCGACGTCGAGCTGGGCGTGGCGGCTCGACGACGACCTCCTGTGGGGTGCGACCGCGCTCGTCGTGCGCATGCTGCTCGACGCGGTCCAGCCGGACTGGGCCGGCGGTCGCGTGCCGGAGCTCCTCGGTGACGACCGGGCCGAGGCGCCATGGCTGGAGGCGCCCCAACAGCCACGCCGGGCGCGCCTCGGCGCGGTCGCGCCGGAGCGCGACCAGGCCGACGTCCCACACGTCGACGTCGTCGGACTCCGTGTACTGCGCGCGCTGGTCGACGTCGAGGCAGGTGGGGCGGAGGCGCGCGCCGAACGGGCGGGCCGAGCGGTCGCGGACGCGGTGCGTGCGATGCTCGTCGCCGCGGGCCACGCCACCGACGCCGGTCCGGTGACGGTCCTCGCCGGGCCCTCGTCGAACGGTGCGGCCGGCCTCGTCGCTGCGCGTGTCCTCGCCGAGGCGGGGACCGACGTCCGGGTCGTCACCGTCGGCCCGCCGAGGATCGCGGCGCAGCTCGATCCGCTCGCGTCGCTCGGCGTCGCCGTCACGCCGCTCGATGCGCACCCGCTCGACGACTCGGCGACGCCGGGAGTCCTCGTCGTCGACGCGATGCTCGGCATCGGTGCCGAGCCACCGCTGCACGGCCGCCCCGCGGACGCGGCACGGTGGCTGCGGCGTCACGACGTCCCGGTGCTCTCCGTCGACCTGCCGAGCGGCCTGAGCGCCGATGAGGGCCTCCTCGGCCCGTGCGTGACCGCGGACGTGACGATCGCCCTGGGGCTCCCGACGCGTGCCTGCGCCGACCCGGGTGTCCAGGCGTTCCTCGGCGACCTGCACCTCGCCGACATCGGAGCGACGAGCGCGCAGTGGGCCGACGTCGGCGTCGCTGGCGTCTCGGCCGATCTCTTCGCGGGCGGGACGCTGGTGCGGCTGATGGTCGCGGCCACCGCAGGGGACGCCGGTACGCCGCTCCAGACGGACTGATCAGCGCGGCCCGGTCGCGCCGAAGGTTCCGATGCCGTTCACCTTCCGTTCTCCTGTGGCGAGGTGGGCCGTCATCCGTGCTGCTTACGGTCCCAGTCGTCGGTGAGGGGAGTCCTTCGCCGGCACCAGGACGGCCGATCGGCCGCCTCCACATGACCCGAACATGGAGTCTCGATCACCATGCGAAGCCTCTCCCGTACGGCTGCCGTCCTGGCAGCGTCCGCCCTGGTCCTCGCGGCCTGCGACGGCGCCGATGAGGAGCCGGCCGCGCCGGCGCCCGCCCCGGCCCCCTCCACGTCCACCCCTGCCCCCGAGGCCTCCGAGGAGCTCTCCGGCTCGATCGAGATCGACGGCTCGTCGACCGTCGGTCCGCTCACCGACGCGGTCGCTGAGGAGTACGCCTCCGCGCAGCCCGACGTCATCATCAACCTGTCGATCTCCGGCTCGGGCGGCGGCTTCGAGCGCTTCTGCGGCACCGGCGACACGCAGTTCTCGAACGCGTCACGCCCGATCAAGGACTCGGAGGCCGAGCTCTGCGCGTCCAACGGCATCGAGTTCACCGAGATCCGCGTCGGCACGGACGCCCTCACGATGGTCACGAGCAACGACTCCCCGGAGGGCCTGACCTGCCTCACCACGGACGAGGTCCTGCGCATCTGGGGCCCGGACGGGGTCGACAGTTGGGCGGACGTGCGTGACGGTCTCCCGGACGTCCCGATCACGATCTTCGCGCCGGGCGCGGACTCTGGCACGTACGACTTCATGAACGAGGACGTGCTCGACATCGAGCAGCCCCGTCAGGACTACAACGCATCCGAGGACGACAACATCATCTCCCAGGGCATCTCCGGAACGGCGGGCTCGTGGGGCTTCTTCGGCTACGCCTACTACATCAACAACACGAGCGCCTTCCGTGCCCTCGAGTACGACGCCGGTGACGGCTGCGTCGCTCCGAGCCCGGAGACCGCGCAGGACGACAGCTACAAGGCCGCACGCCCGCTGTTCGTCTACGTCCGCAACGACGCGCTCGCGCGTCCGGAGGTCGCGGACTTCGCACGGTTCTACCTCGACACCGTGAACTCCGTGATCGGTGACGTCGGTTACATCCCTGCCTCCGACGCCGAGCTCGCCGAGGCGCGCGCGGCCGTCGAGGCGTCGATCGGCGGCTGACCGGCCGTACCGGTCATGGTCCCGTCGGTGGGCGCTCCTCCGGGAGCCCCACCGACGGGACCCGCAACTGCTCGACGCCTCTCGACATCCTGAGGACACGATGCCGACCCTGATGCCCGTCGTCCCACCGGCTGCGGACCTGTCGCTCGCGCCGCGCTCCGCACGTCTCGGCGAGCGTGCGATCCTCGTCGTGCTGTGGCTCTTCGCCGCGGTCTCGATCGCGACCACGATCTCCATCGTCTTCGTCCTCGTCGAGGAGGGCCTGCAGTTCTTCACGCAGGTCTCCATCCTCGAGTTCTTCACCGACACCGCATGGCGTCCGTTCGGTGATGCCACGAGCGAGGCGTTCCGGATCGGCGTCCTGCCCCTCGTCTCGGGCACGCTCCTCGTCGCCGTCATCGCTCTCCTCGTCGCGGTCCCGCTCGGTCTCGCCTCCGCCGCGTACCTGTCCGAGTACGCGTCGCCGCGCGTCCGCGGCGTGCTCAAGCCGGCGCTGGAGGTCCTCGCCGGCATCCCGACCGTCGTGCTCGGCTACTTCGCGCTCACGCTCGTCACACCTGCGATCCGGACGATCTTCTCTCCGGAGTCCATCAGCATCTTCAACGCACTGAGCGCCGGACTCGTCGTCGGCGTCATGGTCATCCCGACCGTCGCCTCCCTCTCGGAGGACGCGCTCTCCGCGGTGCCGGACGGTCTCCGTGCGGCGTCGTACGGCATGGGTGCGACGAAGTCGGTCACGATCCGGCGTGTCCTCTTCCCAGCCGCACTCTCCGGCATCGTCTCGGCGATCATCCTCGCGATGGGCCGTGCGATCGGAGAGACCATGATCGTCGCGATCGCGGCGGGCAACCTGCCGACGCTCACGATCAATCCGGGGTCACAGATCCAGACGATGACCGGCTACATCGTGCAGGCGGTCGGGGGCGAGGCATCGCGCGGTTCGCTCACCTACAACTCGATCTTCGCGGTCGGCATCCTCCTGTTCCTCATGACGTTCGCGCTCAACATCCTCGCGAACGTCATCGTCCGCCGCTTCCGGGAGGCCTACGAATGAGCGTCCTGTCCACGCCGGCGGGCGTCGCGCGGGCTGCGGTCCTCGACCTCAGCGCGCCTGCTGCACGGCTGCGCCGCGAGCGGCTCTTCCAGGCCGCCCTCATGACCGCGACCCTCATCGCGCTCGCGGTGATGCTCACGCTCCTCTTCGACGTGCTCAGCGACGGGCTCGGCCGCATCCGCTCCGAGTTCTTCACGAACTACACGAGCCGCCGTGCCGAGGACACGGGGATCCGGACCGGGCTCACGGGGTCCCTGTCCCTCATGGCTCTCGTCGCTGGGATGGCGTTCCCCATCGGCGTCGGAGCCGGCATCTACCTCGAGATCTTCGCACCGAACAACCGGTTCACCCGGTTCATGCAGATCAACATCGCGAACCTCGCCGGCGTGCCGTCGGTCGTGTACGGCCTCCTCTCTGCGGCCATGTTCGTCTACATCGCAGGGTTCGGCCGCACGCTCATCACCGGCGCACTCGCGCTGACCCTGCTCATCCTTCCGGTCATCATCGTGGCGTCACGCGAGGCCATCCGCGCCGTGCCCCCATCGATCTTCAACGGGGCACTCGCGCTCGGGGCGACACCCTGGCAGGCGACCTCGAAGCAGGTGCTCCCCGTCGCGATGCCCGGCATCCTGACCGGCACGATCCTCGCGCTCTCGCGCGCCGTCGGTGAGACCGCACCGATCCTCGTCGCCGGCGCCGTCTTCAGTCGGCGCGCCGACAACGAGCCCTGGAACCTGCTCGAGCCGTTCGGTGCACTGCCGGTCCAGGTCTACGACTTCATCAAGCGTCCCCAGGCCGAGTTCCAGATCGAGACGGCGGCCGCGGGCATCATCGTGATGCTCACGGTCCTGCTGACCATGAACGCGAGCGCGATCATCCTGCGCAACCGGTACGCGCGGAAGCGCTGAGGCGGAGAAGAACGATGAGCGAACCGACCACGTCCGTCCCGTTCGGACAGACCGCGTCCGAGCCCCCCGTCGACGATGCCGTCGTCGGCGCTGCGCCCCTGACGAGGGAGGAGCAGGAGGCTACGGTCCGCATCGCGCTCGCTGAGCGCGAGGACGGGACGGAGCGGCAGCCGATGGGCGATCCGGTCTTCCAGCTGCGCGACGTCAGTGTCCACTACGGCGACGTCACCGCGGTCGACACGTGCAGCTTCGACGTCCCCAAGAACGAGATCGTCGCCCTCATCGGTCCCTCCGGATGCGGGAAGTCGACCGTCCTCCGGTCGCTCAACCGCATGAACGACCTCGTCCCCACGGCGCGCGTCGACGGACAGGTCCTCTACCACGGTCATGATCTGTACGCGGACGGCGTGGACCCCGTCGAGGTCCGGCGCCGTATCGGGATGGTCTTCCAGCAGCCGAACCCGTTCCCGAAGTCGATCTACGAGAACGTCGCCTTCGGTCCGAAGATCAACGGCTACCAGGGGGACATGGACGACCTCGTCGAGGAGTCCCTCGTCGGCGCGGCCCTCTGGGACGAGGTCAAGGACAAGGTGCACGAGTCCGGCCTCGCGCTCTCCGGTGGCCAGCAGCAGCGGCTGTGCATCGCACGCGCGATCGCGACCTCACCCGACGTGATCCTCATGGACGAGCCGTGCTCCGCGCTCGACCCGATCGCGACGCTCCGCATCGA
>JAURQY010000074.1 GCA_030835875.1 Nitriliruptorales bacterium
CGATGCGGGCACGGTCCCAGCCCAGCGCCCGCGGGACGAGTCCGATGTTGTCGGCGATGCGACGGTGCGGGAAGAGTCCGACGGCCTGGATCACGTAGCCGATGCCGAGTCGCAGCGCGATGGGATCGAGGGAGCGGGTATCACGCCCATCGATCTCGACACGACCGGCCGTCGGCTCGATGAGCCGGTTGATCATCCGCAGCGTCGTCGTCTTCCCACATCCCGACGGGCCGATGAGCGCGACGATGCTCCCACGCGGGATCTCGAGGCTCAGGCGCTCGACCGCAGGCACCGCGGCACCCGGGAACCGCTTGCTGACGTCCGTCAGGCGGACCGCGACCGAGGCATCGGCGAGGGGCACCGCGTCCTCCTCGCTCCGCTGCGGCCGTCCGCCACTGCTCCGGTGCGTCGGGGGCTCAGACCGCCTGGGCGTCCACGATGCCGGTGGGAGCCGCGTCCGGCGCGGTCGCCTGGACCATCGGCAGCGCGGACACCTCGCCGCGCAGCTCGTCGACGAGCGGCTCGAGTGCGATCGCGAACACCGCCTGCCCCTTCTTGAGGAGGTCGAGGAGCTGCCGGTCGTCGTCCATCGCGTAGACCGTGCGGCCGTCGGAGGCGAGCGTCACGTCCGCGAGGGTCCGCCCCTGGCGGGTGAGCTCCTCGAGCGCTGCACGGATGCGCTCGAGCCCGACACCGGTGTCGAGCAGGCGCTTGATGACGCGGAGTCGGACGATGTCCTCGAAGCTGAAGATGCGCTGCGACCCCGAGCCGTGCGCGCCCTGGACGGAGGGCGGAACGAGATCGGTCCGAGCCCAGTGGTCGAGCTGTCGGTAGGTGATGCCGACGAGCGCCTGGACCTCGGTGCTGCCGTAGCCAGACCGCCGCTCCGAGGGCAGGTCGAGGACGAGCTGAGCCTGCCGTGCCGTCGCCGTGCGTGCCATGTCGTCGTCCTCCCGCGCCTTCGGCGCGCCTGCCGGTCCTGGTCGATCCCCGGTCGCGTGGAGCGTCGGGCGCTGCAGCCCCCCACTGGGAACCCGGTCGCCTCGGTGGAGGGAACGGTCGCCGTCCGCGCCACTGCGATATCGGTTCGGGATGCAGGGGCCGGGTGGAGCTCCTCGGGACCACAGGCGTGGAACTCCCCCGGTGAGGGGAGCCTACGGAGCGCCCTCGGGACCGTCAACCCCGGATTCAGGGCCGTGGAGCTGGACCTCAGCTGGAGGTCGAAGGCCTCAGCCCTCGAGGAAGTCGTCGGGATCGAGGTCCTCGAGGAAGGCCCGGAAGCGCTGGACCTCCTCCTCAGGATCGACGTCACCGTCGTCGTCCTCCTCGTCGTCGTCGCCGAGCTCGATGGCGACCCGCTCGAACAGCGCCTCGTCCACCAGGATCGGCACCGCGCCGAAACGGATCGCGACGGCGATCGCGTCGGAGGGGCGTGCGGAGACGACGACCTCCCGCTCGCCCTGCAGGAGGTGAAGCTCGGCGTAGAAGGTCCCCTCACGGAGGTCCGTCAGGTGCACGGCCTCGAGATCGGCACCGAGCGCGCGGACGGTGTCCACGAGCAGTTGGTGCGTGAGGGGACGCGGTGGGACATCACCCTCGAGGTGGCTCGAGATCGACATCGCCTCGGCGCCACCGATCCAGATCGGGAGGTAGCGCCCGCTCTCCGGCTCGCGCAGCAGCACGATCGGCTGGTTCGCCGGGAGCTCCACCCGCACACCCACGAGGTCGAGCGGGATCATGCAGCCTCCGTGCGTCCGTGGTCATGCGCGGTGGGGGCGGAGGCTACCGGTCTGGGGTGCGCTCAGAGGAGCCGAGGGTCCTGATCGCACCCGGACGGAGCGCCGCGTAGGCACCATCGGCGAGCGCGCGGCCGAGGCTCGCGACAGGCGGCCCCTCGGCGCGACCGTCACGGCGGACGGCCTGGACCTCGCCCGCGTCCTGGTCGCCCACGACGAGCGGGACGCGGACGGACGCGTCCGTCGGGCGGATGCCCTCGGGCCATGCCACGCGGAGCCCTGCGCCGACGGGGACGGTCAGCGTGCCGAGATCGATGCGCAGCTCGACGGGCCCGCCCGTGGTACGGAGGCCGAGCGAGGACTCGACGCGTGTGGGTGTGGTCGACGCGTAGCCGTGCTCGATCAGTCGCCGCACGACGTCGCGGCGTTCCTGATCGTCCTTGGCGCCGAGGACGACGGCGATGAGTGGACGTCCCTCCCGCTCCGCGGACGCAGCGAGTGTGAAGCCGGCTGCGTTCGTGAAGCCGGTCTTGAGGCCGGTCGCTGTCGGATCGTCGACGAGGAACGCGTTGCGGTTCTCGACCTCGACACCGCCCGGCAGGTCGACGACCGTCCTGCCGACGACGTCGCCGATCCGCGGCTCCGCGAGCGCAGCGCGGGCGACGACGGCGAGCTCCGTCGCGGTCAGCGCGTCCGTCTCCTCGAGGCCGGATGCCGAGCCCGGTCGTGCGTCGATGCCGAGGACGGCCAGCCGATCGGCCATCCGATCCACGAACGCCTCCTCGCTGCCCGCGACCGCGATCGCCAGTGCCACGGCGACATCGTTGCCGGAGCGCAGGAGCAGACCCGCCAGCAGGTCCTCCACGCTCCGGTTCTCCCCCGGCCGCAGCCCGTAGGACGAGCCCTCGATGCCGCGCACCTCATCGCCGACGGTCACCGTGGTGCCGGCCGGGAGCGCGTCGACGACGACGAGTGCGGTCAGGAGCTTGATGGCCGACGCGATCGGGCGTCGAGTCTCGGCGTCCTGGGCCGCGAGGATCTGCCCGGTGCTCGCCTCGACCAGCACGACGCTCACCGGTGAGGGCACGCCGAGCGCCCGTGCCGGGGTCGCGGGGAGCGCGATGGTCGCGCCGTCCTCGACCACGGACAGGGTGGATGGTGCAGCGGTCGACTGTCCCGACGCGCCAGGCGCACCGACCGGCAGGGCTCCGAGCACCACGACGAGCGCGACGAGCCGCCGTCGCACCGCGGACGAGCGGGGCGACCAGGACCGCGCCGTCCTCACGACCGCAGGGTGTCGTCGAGGCGCGCCTCGACGAGGAGGCGATGCAGCTGCGCTCCGAGCGCCACGAGCTCCTCCGCCGTCGTCGCCGCGGCGCGACGGCTCTCGGGGTTCCGCTGGCGCAACATCGGGAGGACGAGCTGCTCGATGCGATCGATCTCGCGGTCCGCTGCGAGCCGGTAGGCGCGCAGGTGTCGCGGTTCGAGCCCGCGTCGCAGGAGCTCAGCCGCGAGCCGCGCCGTTCGGAGGGCGACGCCGTCGAAGGGTCCGGTTCCATCGAGGAGCCCGTGGGTGACGAGCGCGTCGACATCCTCGACACCGAGGCCGCTGGCGTGGGCGAGCTCGGTCCGGTCGAGCACGACGTCGCTGAGCAGCGCAGCATCGTCCGAGGCGTCGACGCGCCGATGTGTCTGGGGTCGCGCCGAGGTCTCGGGCTCTGGTGGAAGACCGGCGTCGACGCGGGAGAGCTCCTCCTTGATCACCCGCAGCGGGAGGTAGCGGTCGCGCTGCGCGGTCAGGATGTAGCGGAGACGCTCGATGTCCTCGGTGGAGAACTGCCGGTAGCCGGACTCCGAGCGACCGGGACGGATCAGCCCCTCGGACTCGAGGAAGCGGATCTTGGAGATGGAGACGTCCGCGAAGTCCTGGCGGAGCAGGTTCAGGACCTCTCCGATCGTGTGGCCCTCAGTCACCGTCCACGCCGCCGGTCGCCACGGAGGGACCCTCGAGGTAGCGGAGGTGGAAGCGCCCGATCTGGACCTCATCGCCGTCCCCCAGCACGTGGCTGTCGACGCGCTCGCCGGCCACGTAGGTGCCGTTGAGGCTGGCCTGATCGGTGAGGACGACGTGGTCATCGACGACGGTGAGCAGGGCGTGCCGTCGGGAGACGGTCACGTCGTCGAGCAGGATGTGCGCCTCGGGGTGGCGGCCGATCCGGACCTCGTCCGCGTCGATGCGGAACCGCGACCCAGCACCCGGCCCGCGCGTGACCACCATGATCCGCGTCCCGTCACGGTCAGGAGCGTCAGCGACCGGGTCCAGCCGCTCTGCCAGCGCGTCAGGGTCGAGGGCGGCCGTGGTGTCCTTCGTGACCTCGCCCTGTTCTCCGGCCCCCTGCTCCGTCATCTCGGTCCTCCGACATGTCGCCCGTCCCCTCGGACGCTCGCAGAGCGGGCGGATCGGGCACAGCGCCGAAGGCTAGCCGCGGCTCCCGACGGCCGCGCGGGCGTACCCGACGGTGGCGAGGTACGTCAGGGTCAGGTTGATGGTGAGGCCTCCCCAGGCCACGGCCTGGAGCCACTCGAGCGGACGACCCGGCCCGTCGCCGAGCGCGGCCGCCGCGATGAGCCCGACCATGGACAGCATCAGGCCGGAGGTCGCCACCTTGCCGAGTCGGGACGTGTCCGGGATCCGCGTGCCCCGTCGCACGAGCAGCACCGCACCGACGAGCACGACGACGATCTCCCGTGCGAGGAGCGTGAGGAGCAGCCAGAGGGGCAGCAGCTCGCTGACGACGAGGCCGACCCCGACGACGATGAAGACGAGCCGGTCGCCGATCGGATCGAGCAGTGCTCCGAGGCGTGTGCGCTGGTCGAGGACGCGCGCGAGGTAGCCGTCGAACCAGTCGCTCGCCGTGATGAGCACCATCAGCAGCAGTGCTCGCCCTGGGCGCTCCCCCGTCAGGTCGCCGTAGATGATCGGGAGCACGGCGATGCGGGCGAGGCTGAGCAGGTTGGGGACCGTAAGGATGCGGTCGGAGGCCGGCCGCAGCTCCTCGGGCCCCCCGATGTCGAACATGCGCATGCACGACCCCCCGACGTCGGGCTGGCCGGACTTGAACCGGCGACCCCTCGCCCCCCAGACGAGTGCGCTACCTGACTGCGCCACAGCCCGTTCGCCCGACGTGCGGTCCGAGGACCGCAGGAGGCCAGACACGAGGTCCGGGAGCCGCCGAGCGGCGTAACCGTACCCGCGTGGGGCGGGGCCCGACGACGGCCGTCACGACCGCCGACGCCCCCGGCTCGTGTCGTCGCGTCGCCCACCGCTCCGGGCCTGCCGGCCACTGCGGCCGCCACCCCGCGCCGGTCCTCGAGCCGCGTCCCCGCCCCGGCCGCGCGTCTCGAGGACGACTGGGACGCCGCTGAGGTCGTAGCGCTCGCGCAGGATCCGTTCGAGATAGCGCAGGTAGGAGTCATCGAGCGGGCCGCTCGCGAACAGGAGGATCCGGGGCGGAGCGACATCCACCTGGACGGCGTAGCGCAGGCGGACCGGTCGGGTGCCACTGCGTGCGGGCGCATGGTCCTCGACGGCGCGCGCGATGACCTGGTTGAGCTCCCCGGTCGGGATCCGTCGGCGGTGGTTCGTGAGGACCGTCGCGATCGCAGGTGCCAGACGGCTGACGGCTCGGCCGGTGAGCGCGCTGATGTTGACGCGCGGTGCCCACATCGCGAACCCGAGGAGGCGGTCCAGCTCCTTCTCGAGATCCTCGCGCCGCTCCTCGTCCACCCGGTCCCACTTGTTGAGGACGACGATGAGCCCGCAGCCCGAGTCGCGCAGCATGGCGGCGAGCCGCTGCTCCTGCGCACCGATGGGCTCGCCGGCATCGATCAGGAACAGCACGAGGTCCGCGCGCTCGATGGCGGCGCGCGTCCGATCGACCGCGTACTGCTCGAGGTCCTCGCCGCTGCGGTAGCGGCGGCGCAGTCCCGCCGTGTCGACGAGCACGAGGTCCTGGCCGTCCAGCTGCACGAGCGTGTCGATCGCGTCGCGGGTCGTGTGCGGCGCGTCGTGGACGATGGCGCGGTCCTCACCGCTGAGACGGTTGAGGAGCGTGGACTTCCCGACGTTGGGTCGTCCGACGATGGCGATGCGCGGGGTCCCGGGGGCCGCGACGAGCGCGCCCCCCTCCCCCGGTTCCTCGGGCAGCGCGCCGACGATCGCGTCGAGCAGCGCATCGACCCCGCGTCCGTTCCGCGCCGAGACGGCGAGCGGCTCACCCAGACCGAGCCGGACCTGCTCCGCAGCAGCGACGACGTCGATCTCGCGGTCGACCTTGTTCACGACGAGCAGCGTCCGGTTCCGCGAGCGCCGCAGCGTCCGCGCGACGCGCTCGTCGTCATCGAGGATCCCGACCCCGGCGTCGATGACCTGCACGACCACGTCGGCGGCGTCGATCGCGGCCTCCGTCTGCCGGACGACCTCGCGGCCGATCGCGCCCTCAGCAGCACGCTCCCAGCCCCCCGTGTCGACGAGCACGAACTCATGCCCTTCCCAGGACGCCACGTGCTCGGTGCGGTCACGGGTCACGCCGGGTTCTGCCTCGACGATTGTGACGCGCTCGCGCAGGATCCGGTTGACGAGCGTCGACTTGCCGACGTTCGGTCGTCCGACGATGGCGACACGCGGGAGGCGGCGCGGCCGGCTGGCCGCCTCGAGGATGCGTTGCCGTGCGATGGCGAGGACGCGCGCCTCGACGATGTCGACGACGTCCTCGAACGGGACGTCGGTCGTGTCGAGCACCCACGCGTCCTCGGCCGCGCGCAGCGGCGCGGTCGCCCGTGTGCTGTCGAGCTCGTCGCGACGCTCGATCGCGGCCTGCAGCTCGGCGATGTCGTCGCGGCCGAGCTGCGATGCACGCCGTCGCGCCCGCTCCTCGGCGCTGGCCGTGAGGAGCACCTTGAGGTCAGCGTCGGGCAGGACCACCGTGCCGATGTCGCGTCCCTCGACCACGCCACCCTCGGCGGCGAGCGCGCGCTGGTGTTCGAGCAGGACCTCCCGCACCGCAGGATGCGCCGAGACCACGGACACGTTCGCGGAGACGACGTCGCCACGGATCTCGTCCTCGACATCCGCGCCGCCGAGGAACGTCCGACCGTCCCGACGCTCGACGTGCGTCGTGCGTGCGATCGCTGCACAGGCGACGGCGTCGTCGAGGTCGACGCCACTGCGAACGCACGCGAGGGTGATCGCGCGGTAGATGGCGCCAGTGTCGAGGTGGGTGGCGCCGAGTCGGTCCGCCAGCGCCCGCGCGACGCTCGACTTCCCGGACCCGGCGGGCCCGTCGAGCGCGATGCGCAGCGTCTGTGCGGTCGACGCGACAGCGTCGTCGGGGATCCGCTCAGCCATCGGTGACCTCCCACCTGCCGCCGAGCGACTCGAGGTCGGCGAGGAACTGGGGGTAGGAGGAGCCGACGGTCCCGAAGCCACCGATGGTCACCGAGCCGGATCCCAAGGACGCTGCGACCGCGGCCGTCATCGCGATCCGATGGTCGCCCTGCGCATCGACATGACCCGGCCCGGGACGTTGCCCTCCGGGGACACGGAAGCCGTCCGGCGCCTCCTCGACGAGGATGCCGAGCTCGCCGAGCGTCGCCGTGAGGACGCTGATCCGGTCGGACTCCTTCACCCGCAGCTCCGCGGCATCGCTGACGACGAGCCCGTCGTCGGAGAGCGCACCGGCGACGGCGAGGATGGGTAGCTCGTCGAGACAGCGCACGACGAGCTCGCCCGACACCTCGGCGCCGGTGAGCCGGCCCGGCGACACGCGGACGTCGCCGATGGGTTCCCCGCCCACCGTCCGCTCGCCGTCGATCGCGACGTCCGCACCCATGGCCCGGAGGACGTCGAGCGCCCCGGTCCTCCCCGGGTTGAGGACGAGTCCCGGCGTGAGGACCGTGCCGCTCCCGCAGGCGGCGGCGACATGCCAGAACGCAGCGGCCGACGGGTCGCGTGGCGCGTGGAGGGCGTCGACGGAGAAGCGGCCCGGGGTCACGGTGACGATCTCCTGAGCGTCCGCGTCCGAGGTCGTGGTCACCGTGATGCCGCCGTGTCGGAGCATCCGCTCGGTGTGGTCACGGCTCGCATGGGGCGAGCGCACCGTCGCCGTGACGCCACCGGCGACGGCGGCGAGGAGCACCGCCGACTTGACCTGCGCGCTCGCGACGGGACTCGACCACACGACGTCGCGGACCGCTCCGGGGAGGACCTCGAGCGGCGGGAGGCGCTCCTCGCGTGCGACGGTCCGCACGCCCATCGCCGCGAGCGGCGCCGTGATGCGGTCGACTGGCCGTCGACGCAGCGACGCGTCGCCGTCGAGCACGACATGCCGTCCGGCGCCAGCTGCGAGTCCAGCGAGGAGCCGTAGGGTCGTGCCCGAGTTCCCGCAGTCGATCCCGACCGCGGAACCGCCGGCGTCGGACGCGATCGGACCGGTGACGAGTCCACCCACTCGCCCGTCATCCTCGGACGCGAGGTCGACCTGCACCCCGAGCGAGCGCAGCGCGGCAGCGGTCGCGGCGACGTCAGCGCTCGGGGGGAGCCCGGACACCGCGACCGGCGAGCCGGCGAGGGCGCCGATGAGCAGGCACCGGTGACCGATGGACTTGTCGCCGGTGACGTGGACCGTGCCGGCGAGTGGGGCCGGAGCGATGCGGACCGAGTCGGGAAGGCTGGTCGCCCTGGTCATGCCTGGTCCAGCGGCGCTCGGGATCCGCTCCCCGTCCCCGCGACGAGCGCGGTGACGTCGACCGCCGCGAGGACGTCGATCGCCCGCGCGGCCGACGTCTCGCGGACACGCAGGAGGAGGGAGCCCCGGTCGGCAGCGGTCGCGTGGCGCATGGCCAGGTCCTCGATGTTGATCCCAACGCTCCCGAGTGCCGCAGTGATCCGTGCGATCTCGCCCGGACGGTCACGCAGCGGCACGAGCAGGTCCTGCGTCGCCTCATCGATCGCCTTGGACACCAGCTGGCGTCGCGCCACGCTGGCCCGCCCGAGCAGCGTGCCGAGACCGGCGGTGTCTCCGGTGCGGACCGCATCAACCACGGTCGCGAACCGCTTGGTGAACGCCTCGAGCGCGGTCAGCACCGCGGCGCGGTTGTTCTGGATGATGTCGAGCCACAGCGCAGGGTCGCTGGCGGCGATCCGGGTCGTGTCCCG
>JAURQY010000075.1 GCA_030835875.1 Nitriliruptorales bacterium
GCGTACGTGATCGACGGCACGCCGAGGAGCTCAGCGACCGCGGCTGGGACGAGGCTCGTCCGTGAGTCGGTCGACTGGTTGCCGAAAAGCACGATGTCGAACCCGAGGGTGCGGATCGCCGCGGCGAGCACCTGCGCGGTGCCGAGCGCGTCGGAGCCGGCGATCGCATCGTCCGTGATGCGCACGGCCCGGTCGAGGCCGTAGGACAGCGCCTTGGCGGCGGTCGGACCGGCCTCCTCGGGACCGACGATGAGCACGACCGTCTCGACATCGTCGCCACGCGCCTCCTTGATGCGCATGGCCTCCTCGATCGCGAATTCGTTGACCGGGCACAGGACCGACGCGACCGAGGCGCGGTCGACGGTGAGCCGCTCCGGATCGATGTGCTTCTCGCCGGCGGTGTCAGGGACCCACTTGACGGGGATGACGATGCGCATCAGGACCTCCCTCGTGAAGGCGCGAGCGTACCCTCGACGTCCCACGGGACGGTCCGTGCGGCGGGTGGGAGCACGGCGTGACGAGCGATCCGGGCGAGCTCGCGCTCGTGCTCCACACGCATCTCCCCCACCTCGCCGGGCACGGCGTCTGGCCGGTCGGTGAGGAATGGCTGCTCCAGGCCTGGGGCACGTCATGGCTCCCGGTGACCCGCACGCTCGAACGGCTCGGGGCGGCGGGCCATCGCGAGCTCCTCACGCTGAGCGTCAGCCCGACGACGGCATGGCAGCTCGCCGACGCGCGGCTCGCCGACGAGCTCGCGTCGTGGCTCGCAGCCGCGATGTGGCGCAGCGAGGAGCAGCGCTGGCACCACCTGATGGGCACGGAGGTGACATCGCTCGGTCCGCACTGGTGGCGGCACTACCGCGACCTCGGCGAGTACCACGGCGACGTGCAGTCGCGCGGCGGGCTGCTCGCCGTCTGGGACGCGCTCGCACGTGCGGGCATCATCGAGCTGCTCGCCGGACCCGCGACCCACCCGTACCTCTCCCTCGAGCCGGACCCGGCGATGATCGACGCGCAGCTCGCGTCGGGGATCGCGGCGCACCGGGCGTGGACCCGCTGGACCGGCGGCCTGTGGCCACCGGAGCTCAGCTACCGACCGGCCGGGCGCGTCGGCGATCCGACCCGCCCGCCCCGGCGCGTCGACGCCGACGGCACGCCGGATCTCGAGCGCTGCGGAGCGGAGCGGGAGGGGCTCGAGTCCCACTACGCGCGGCACGGCGTCACGCACGTGCTCGTCGACGGACCGACGCTCGTGCGGGCCGCCGGCGGCGCGGAGCGTGACTGGACGCACCGCCCGGAACCGGTGCCCGCCGGTCACGACGCACCCGAGGAGGTGCTCCACGACGGCGTGCGCATCGGCGACTCCGAGGTGATCGCCTTCGGACGCGATCTCTCCGTCGCGTACCACGTCTGGTCGCCGACGGAGGGCTACCCGGGCGACGCGTGGTACCTCGACCACTACGCGACCGGCGGGTTCGGCGTGCACCGCTCCTGGCGTGTGACGGACCGTTCCCTCCCCCCCGACGCGAAGGCGCCGTACGTCCCGGAGCGCGCTGAGGCCCGCGCCGTGGAGCACGCGGCGCATTTCGTCGACGTCACGCGCGCGGCGCTGCGCGGACGCCCCGGCGGTCTCGTCGTCGCGGCCTACGACACCGAGCTGCTCGGCCACTGGTGGCACGAGGGGCCGGCATGGCTCGGCCATGTGCTCGAGCGCGTCGCTGCAGCACCCGACCTCCGGACGACGACGCTCGCGTCACGTGCCGAGCGCCGACCGCCCGACCGGCGGCTCCACCTCCCGGAATCGTCGTGGGGCTACGCGAAGGGACATGCGAGCTGGGTGACCGAGGAGACCCGGCCCGTCTGGGAGACGCTGCGCGAGTCCGTCGATCTCGCACGACGCACGCTCGCCGGCGGGCGCGGTCGAGCCGCGCTCCGTGACGAGGTCGCGCGCGAGGTCGCGCTGCTGCAGGCCTCGGACTGGCCGTTCATGCTGACCCGTGGTCGCAGCCCGGGCTACGCGCTGGACCGCATCAGCAGACACGCCGCAGAGGTCCGTCGACTGTGCGCTGAGATCGAGCACGGGCCGGAGGACGCGGGACGCGGCAGCCACGACCGGAAGACGGCGCTCCCGGTTCCGGACCCGGTCGCGTTCGTCGACGCGCTCGATCCGGGCTCAGCCGGCTGAGCCCCGCTGACCCCGTGCGCGCCGTCGCGCCTCGAGGACGTCACCAGCGAGCGCGACCACGATGACGGCCATCGCGCCCGCCACGGCGGAGAGGCCGAGGTCCCAGCCACGCACCAGCGCGGCGCCCGCGCCGATGAGCACACCGAACGGGGCGAGCGCCAGCAGGCTCACCGCTCCGGGCCGGCCGTGCTGACGGCGGTGGACGACGCCGGCGCCGGTCGCCCCGAGGAGCAGCAGCGCGACGCCGACCACGGACGTCAGCGGTTCGTCCATCACGATCTCTCCGGGGTGCATCGCGTCGTACGGCGACGAGGCTAGGGCGGGCGGCTCGCCGGACGGGTCGACCGGTGGACGACCTACCCTCCGCCCATGCGCATCCTGATGCTCTCGTGGGAGTTCCCGCCCCGGCTCGTGGGCGGACTCGGCCGACACGTCGACTCGCTGACCCGCTCGCTCGTCGCTGCCGGACACGAGGTGCACATCGTCACCCGGTCCCATCCGGACGCGCCTGCCGAGGAGCGACGGGGTCCCCTTCGTGTGACCCGGGTCGACGCGTCGCCCCCGTCCGTCCCCTTCGACGACCTCGTCCCGTGGGTGCTCGCGTTCAACACGGCCGTGCTCGCGGCGGCCGCACGGATCCTGCGGATGCAGCCCGACGCGCGACCCTTCGACGTGGTGCACGGGCATGACTGGCTCGTCGCGTCAGCAGCGGTCGGCATCGCGGACGCGTTCGACCTCCCGCTCGTCGCCACCGTGCATGCGACGGAGTACGGACGCCATCAGGGCCACCTGCCGGGCCCGATGAACCGACTCATCCACGACGTCGAGGGGTGGTTCGTCGAGCACGCCGACCGCACCCTGGTCTGCTCGAGCTACATGCACGAGCAGGTCCGCACCCTCTTCGGGATACCCGAGGACAGGCTGGAGACCATCCCGAACGGCGTCGCGGTCGACGAGCTCGAGCCGGAGGCGGACGCCGTCCGTGCGCTGCGCCGCACGCTCGCGGACGATGGCACCCACCTCGTGCTCTTCGCGGGTCGGCTCGAGTACGAGAAGGGCGTCCAGACGGTGCTCCATGCGCTCGAGCGTCTGACGGACAAGGTCGGTTCGGTGCGGTTCCTCATCGCGGGTGTCGGCACCTACTCGGACGAGCTGCGTCTGCTCGTCGACGAGCTCGGTCTCGGCCACCGTGTCCGCTTCACCGGGTTCCTCGAGGAGCGCGCGCTCCGGCTGCACTACGCGGCGGCGGACGTCGCTGTCGCTCCATCGCTCTACGAGCCGTTCGGTCTCGTCGCGACGGAGGCGATGGCGTGCGGGACGCCCGTGGTCGTCAGCGACACCGGCGGGCTGCGGGAGATCGTGACCGATGGCGCGGGGCTGCGGTTCCCACCGCAGGACGCCGAGCAGCTCGCCGACCGCATCGCGGAGGTCCTGACCGACGAGGAGCTTGCGGGGCGGCTCGTGGCGCGGGGGCGGGAGCGCATCCGGCGGCACTACGACTGGGCCGACGTCGCCACGCGCACCCTCGAGGCGTACGGGTCGACCGTACGAGGGCGGCGCGCCGCGTGAGGTCGCCACGGGCGCACCGGAGGATCGCCGCGGTCGTCGCCGCGCTCGCGGTCGCCCTGGCCGGCTGCGGCGCTGAGGACGCGGGTCTCGGATCCGGGACGCCGGACCTGCACGTCTCCCCCGCACGATCGTCCGCGCCGGTCGCCGGCGCCTCGCAGCTCGTCCTCGCCATCGAGAACCGTGGCGATGGTGACGATCGCCTCGTCGGTGCGGACACGGATGCGGCCATCGCCGTGGAGGTGCACCGCACGGTGGTCGAGGACGATGGTCGCGCGGTGATGCGCCTCCTCGAGGACATCGTGCTTCCCGCGGGTGGGACCGTCCGCTTCCAGCCCGGTGGGCTCCACCTGATGGTCGTCGTCCCCGACGAGCGCGTGGTCGTCGGCGGTACCTTCGAGGTCACGCTGCGCTTCGAGCGAAGTGCACCCATCACGGTCACCGCCGACGTCGTCGAGCTGCTCGACCTCATCGAGACGGACGGCGAGGGCAGCGGCTGACGCAGCGCAGCGGAGGGCGACGATGAGCCGGGGTCGGACACGGCGACGCCTCGTCGCACTGATCGCGCCCGCTGTCCTGCTGGCCGCCTGCAGCGCCGCCCCATCGAGCTCCACGGCGCTGAGCGCGCAGGGCCTCACGCGCGCTGCGGATGGCTGGCTCGGGATCCCGTTGAGCGTCGAGCGCTCGCTCCCCGCGGTGACGCTGCTGACGACGAGCGATCGGCCGTTCGTGCTCGATGAGGAGCTGCGCGGCACGCCGACGCTCCTGTTCTTCGGCTACTCCTCGTGTCCGGACATCTGCCCCATCCACCTCGCGTCGATCGCGAGCGCGATGGAGCAGACTCGGACCCGCTACGACCAGGTCCAGGTCGTGTTCGTCTCCGTCGACCCGGAGCGCGACACGCCGGAGCGCATCGGTGAGTTCCTCGGCCACTTCAGCGACCGCATGATCGGTCTGCACGGGGACCTCGCCGTCGTCGAGGCCGCGCTGGGACAGCTGGACCTGCCGGGCCCCATCGTCGAGGGCCCGGACCCGCGCGGGGAGGGCGACCTGATCGGGCACCCGGCTCAGGTCATCGGCTTCGACGCCGCAGGTGATGCACGCCGGGTATGGCCGTTCGGGACCCGCCGCGCGGACTGGGTGGAGGACATCCCGCGCATCGTGGCGGAGTGGTCGTCGTGAGCGCGGTCGGGTGAACGTCGCCTGGTGGTGCTCGGGCAATCCCGGCCAGGTGTGGACGTGGCGCTACACGCCGTTCCTCGGTGTCTGGATCGTCAGCGCCGCACTGATCGGTGGCTACCTGCGCGCGCACCGGAGTGCGGGTCGACCAGTCGACCGTCGGCTGCTGCGGCGCTGGGTCGCCGGCGTCGCCGCCATCGCGCTCGTGTCCGAGTGGCCGCTCGGCGCGCTGGGTGCCGGCTACCTCGCGACGGTCGGGATCCTCCGCTACGTCGCCATCACCTTCATCGCCGCACCGCTGCTCATCGCTGCCGTGCCGACCTGGCTCCTCGACCGCTGGCTGCCGCACGGCACCGCGCGCTGGACGGCGGTGCGCTGGCTCACCCGCTGGCCGGTCGCGCTGCTGCTCTTCAACGCGGTCCTGTTCGGGACGCACCTGCCGGGCACGATCGACACGCTCAAGGTCTACCAGCTCGGCTCGTTCGCGGTCGATGCGGCGCACCTGCTGGCAGCGCTCGCATGGTGGTTCCCCGCCATGCGCCGTGAGCCGGACCGCGGCGCGCTGCGCGAGCCGTTGCGGGCGTTCTACCTGTTCGCCTCGAGCATGCTGATGTTCGTCCCGGCGACGTTCCTCGCGTTCTCGCCGCTCCCCCTGTACGGGCTCTACGAGCTGGCGCCGCCGCTGTGGCTCGGCTTCGACCCGGTGCGCGACCAGCAGCTCGCCGGCGTGCTGATGAACGTGGTCGGTGGGCTCGCCCTCTGGACCGTCATCGCGATCGGCTTCATGCGATGGGGGCAGGCGGAGGAGCGCGCCGACGCGGCAGCGCGTCGCGCACGTGCGGGCTCAGGCCCCGTCGACCGGACGTCGTGACCGCACGACCCGAGCAGGCGCACCGACCGCGACCGAGTACGGGGGGACGTCTCGTGTGACGACGGCGTGCGCGCCGATGACGCTCCCCCGTCCGATGTCGACACCGCGCAGCACGGTCACACCACGCCCGAGCCACACGTCCGGACCGATGCGCACCGGCGACGTCACGATGCCCTGGTCCTTGATCGGCAGGTCGAGCCGGTCGGTGCGGTGGTCGAAGTCCGTGATGTGCACGTCGTCGGCGATCAGCGCACCCTCCCCGATCGTGACGTCGAGGTGGGCGTTGACCGTGGTCCCGCCCCCGATCACCGCCTTCGCGCCCACCGTCACGCGCCCATGGTGCGCACGCAGCGCGACACGGTCGCCGATCCAGCACCACGGACCGACGACGAGCCGTCCCTCTCCGCGTGGTGCGGTCAGCTCGACATCGCGACCGAGGAAGCTCATCCCATGGAGCCGCACGTCGGCGCGCCGTCGCGTGACCCCGGCACGCGCGCGAGCGAGCCGCGCCAGATGCACGGCGTGCATCGTGGTCAGCATGCGACGATCACGTGCGAAGCGCAACGCACGTCGTGCGCCCCACCGCTCGTAGCGGACCTCGGCCGGCTCGTATCCCTCGAGGGCCAGGAGCACTCCCCCACCGTCGAGCTCGCGCAGGAGATGCGCCGCCTCGAGGACCGCATCCGCGTGCCCGTCCACGTCCTCCCCGTCGGACGCACGCACCGGACGGCCCGCCATCCACGACGTGAGCGCCGCGCGCGTCGCGTCGGGGTCGGCACCCAGCCGACGGAGCCGTGCAGCGTCCACGATCAGACGACCGGACGGCGGGCGTGCAGGATGAGGTTGTAGAACAGTCCGGCAGGGACGATCCCCTCGAGCGCACGGTCCACCCGGCTCAGGCGACGCCACGTGTTGAACGCACCGAAGGCCCACCGCTCGCCGAGCACCCCGGGACGGACCGATGCCTCGATGGTGCGCACGGCCCACCCGACCCAGTTCGCGAGCAGCTCCTCGGTGACGACCCGCACGGGGGCGAAGCCGACGACCCGTGCCATCGCCTCGACGTCGGCCGGGTCGAACGTGTGGAGGTCGACCTCGTGCTCGAGCCCTGCGAGCGCCGCGTCGAGCTCGCTCCCGCCCGACTCCGCGACACCCGGGCGCCGCAGATGCGCGAAGCGAGGGAGCGACGTGAGTGTCCGGAAGCCGTGCCACGCGCCACGCTTGAACGCCCCTGCGATGCGGTCGCCGAGCCGCGTCGGCTCGCCGGCGATCACGAGCGTGCCACCGGGGGCCAGCACGCGGTAGGCCTCGGCGAGCGCCGCCTCCGGATCGGGCAGATGGTGGAGGCACGCGTGACCGATGACGAGGTCGAAGCTGCCGTCGGAGAACGGGAGCGCCTCCGCATCGCCCGCGCGCGGGACGAGCGTGACCCCGTGCCGGAGGCCGTTCTCGACGCAGACGTCGAGCATCCCCTCGCTGATGTCCGTGACCGTGAGCTCCGCCCCATCGAGGCAGCCGGCGAGCGCGAGATTGATCGAGAGGAAGCCCGTCCCCGCGCCGATCTCGAGCACGCGGGAGAAGCGCTCCCCGGGCTCGACGACGCGCCGGAACCGGTCCCGTGCGTAGTCGATGCAGCGGTCGTCGTAGGAGATGTTGAACTTGTCCTCGTAGGTGCGCGCCTCCCAGTCGTGGTACGCGCGCTGCTTGCCCTTGACGTCGAGCCGTGCGACGTCCTCCGGTGCCTGTCCCATGTCGCTCACCTCATCACTCTTGCATCGCTCGTCCGCGCCGCTCAGCGCCCGGTGAAACGGGCGACCCCAGGGCCGTCGTCGAGGAAGGAGCGCACGCCGATGCGCGCGTCCTCGGTCGCGAACGCAGCAGCGAAGCGCTGCCGCTCGGCAGCGAGCGCAGCCGGGAGCGACAGGTCCATGCCCCCGTCGATCGCATGCTTCGCGAGCGCGAGCGAGGCCGGCCCTGCCGCGAACCCTGCGGCGGTCTCCTCGGCGGCTCGCAGCA
>JAURQY010000076.1 GCA_030835875.1 Nitriliruptorales bacterium
CGGACGTCGGCGTCGCGCAGGTAGACCGGGGTGAGCGCGGACGCGACGAATCGCTCCGGTGGCGTGTGCGCGAGCGCGCGGACCGCGAGCCGCGCCGTGTCAGCCGCATCGGGGCGAGCGATCGCGTCGCCGCCGATCTCGCCGACGACCAGGACGGTGCCGTCCTCCGAGAGCCGGACGATGAGGTCGTCCAGTTCGTCACCCGTCCCGACCCTCGGCTCACCGTCGCGGTGCAGGCCCGGACCGTCCGGGCGGTGGACGGCCCAGAAGACCTGTCCCCGCCGGGCGTCGAGCGTGGTGACGACCGTCCGGTCGATGATGCCGCAGCCGAGCGCGAGCGCATCCATCCCCCCGACACCGACGACGGGCAGGCCGCGCGCTGCGGCGAACGCACCGGCCGTCGCCATCCCGACGCGCAGCCCCGTGTAGAGCCCGGGCCCCGTCCCCACCGCGACGGCATCGACGGCGCCCGGCGCGGCGTCGATGCAGCGACGGATCGCGGGCGCGAGGAACGCGCCGTGCCCGCGCGCATCCTCATGCGCGACGTGCGCGACCACGTCACCCTCGACGAGCAGCGCGACCGACGAGCGCGCCGTCGACGTCTCGATGCCGAGCACGATCATGCGACGCTCCCGCCATCGGCGAGCGCGCCCGCGAGCACGTCGCCGAGCGCGTCGGTCCGGGCCTCCCAGCTCGGGCCGTGCGGGGTGAGCGCGACGATCCGTGGCGCATCGCCCACGTCCCCGTCGACGGTGAGCGCCACGTCGAGCCGGTCGTCCGGGAGCGCGTCAGCGACGTTCCCGCCCCACTCGATGCAGGTCACGACGTCCTCGGCGAGCACGTCGTCGTCAAGGGTCGCGAGCGCCGACGCGTCGTCGAGGCGATACGCGTCGACGTGGACGAGCGGGAGACGGCCCTGGTGGCGTCGCACGAGGACGAACGTCGGCGAGGTCACCCTCCCCGGCACGCCCAGTCCCGCAGCGATCCCTTGGACGAACCGTGTCTTCCCCGCCCCGAGCGGCCCCGTCAGCACGATGACGTCACCGGGGACGAGCATCCGCGCGAGCGACGCACCGAGCGCCGCGGTCGCGTCGGGATGGTGGGAGCGCAGACGGACGGACATGGCCGGAGGCTACGCGCGCGCAGACCCTCAGGTGCGGGGCACGCGCGCGGAGATCCCTGTCGCGATCTCGTAGGTGATCGTCCCGAGCCGCTCGGCCCACTCCTCAATGCCGATGCGCAGCTCGCCGCCACCCTCCGCAGCGGGCTGGGTGCCGATGAGGACGACCTCGTCGCCGAACGTCGGCATGTCGTCGCCGCACCAGACGAGCACCTGGTCCATCGTGACCGTGCCGACGACGGGCCGGCGGCGGCCCGCGTGCAGCACGTCGAGCCGACCAGTGAGCGTGCGCGGCACGCCGTCGGCGTACCCGATCGGGACGGTCGCGAGCCAGCCGTCGGCCGGCGCGGACCAGCGGTGCCCGTAGGAGACCGGCGTCCCCTCCGTGACGTGGCGCACGTGCGACACGGCGCTGACGAGGCGCATCGCGGGTTCCAGACCGTGCGACATCGCGGACACCTGCGGTCCGGCGTCGAGTCCGTACAGCCCGATGCCGGTCCGCACGAGCGGTGCAGCCGTCGGCACACCGGCGGCGAGCACCGCGCGCCACGCGTCGGTGTGGACGAGCGTCGCCGCGGTGTTCGCGACGTGGACGAGCCGCGGCGCGAGCCCTGCGGCCGTGACTGCGGCGAGCCCTTCCGCGAAGCGCTCGAGCTGCTCCGTCGTGGTCGTGACGTCCGGCTCATCGGCGCGCGCGAGGTGGGTCTGCACGCCCTCGACGTCGAGACGGTCCGACGCCGCGAGCCGGGCGAGCAGCTCGTCACGGTCGGACGGTGCGACGCCGACACGGGTCATCCCGGTGTCGAGCTTCACGTGGACCCGAGCGGATCCGTCCGCGGCGGCTTCGAGCGCGTCGAGGAACTCGGCTCGGTACACGGTCGGGGTCAGCTCGTTCGCGACGAGCGTGGGGGCGGCCGAGGGCGGTGGCTCCGACAGGAGCAGCACGGGCGCGTCGACGCCGGCCTCCCGCAGGACGATGCCCTCCTCGACGAGGGCGACGGCGAGCCACGATGCACCGCCGGCGAGCGCCGCCTGAGCGGCGGTGACGATGCCGTGCCCGTAGCCGTCCGCCTTGACGACGGCGCACAGCTGCGCACCCTCGCCTGCTGCGTCGAGCAGGCGCCGGGCGTTGCGGCGGATCGCGCCGGCGTCGACCTCGGCGATCGTCGGTCGGAACCGGGCGGTGATCATCGGAGCTCCATCAGGTCGTCGAGCGACATACGAGCGGAGGGTCCCCCATCGCGTACGCGGCCGCCGACCGGCGCCCCGGCCAGCCGGGCGAACACGGTGGGCAGCGCGTCGAGCACGCCGGTCGCGTCGGTGCGCCCGCCGCTGCGCACGCCGGCGATCCGCCCTGCGGCCGCGTGCCACCACACCGTCCGGGCGAGCGTCCGCGCGATGGACGTCTCCCCTCGCCCTGCGAGCGCGGCGCCGAGCATCCCGGCGAGCACATCACCGCTGCCACCCGTCGCGAGCGCAGGGACGAGCGACCCGTCGACGTGGACGGTCCCGTCGGGAGCAGCGAGGAGCGTCCCCGGGCCCTTCGCGACGACGTGTGCACGCCATCCGGCGGCGAGTGCTGGGACGCGCTCCGCGCGCGCGTCGGAGGTGCCGGCCCCACCGATGCGGTCGAGCTCGCGCGCGTGCGGCGTGAGGACGAGCACGTCGTCCGGACCGTCGGGATGCTCGCCGAGGAGGTCGGGCGCGTCGCGATGCACGTTGAGCGCGTCCGCATCGAGCACGAGCCGTCCGCACCGCTCGCGCAGGTGGGCGACGACGGCCGCGGCACCCGCGCCGATGCCGAGCCCCGGGCCGGCGACGACCGCATCGACGCCGTCGAGCGGCAGCGCGTGCACAGCGTCGGCGTGGAGTCCACCGTCCGTGTCAGCGAGCAGCCCGACCGTCATGAGCGCAGGGTGGGCGGCGGCGACCTCGGCGCGGACCGGTTCCGGGACGGCGACGGTGACGAG
>JAURQY010000077.1 GCA_030835875.1 Nitriliruptorales bacterium
ACGAGTTCTCGGCCATCGAGGGCGTCAAGGAGGACGTGACCGACATCATCCTCAACATCAAGGAGCTCGTCGTCCGCTCGTCCTCCGACGAGCCGGTTGAGATCTTCCTCGGTGGTGACGGCCCGGGTGTCCTGACCGCGGAGAACATCTTCGCCCCGTCGCAGGTCGAGGTCGTCAACGAGGACCTCGTGCTCGCGACGCTGAACGCGTCCGGCCACCTCGAGCTCTACCTGACCGTCGAGCGCGGCCGCGGCTACCGCACCGCCGACCAGAACAAGCGTGGCGACGACCCGATCGGCGTCATCGCCGTCGACTCGGTGTTCAGCCCCGTGCGTCGCGTCGCGTACCGCGTCGAGTCGACGCGCGTCGCGCAGATGACGAACTACGACAAGCTCGTCCTCGACGTCGAGACCGACGGCTCGGTGACCCCGGCCCAGGCGCTCGCCTCGGCGGGGTCGACCCTCAAGGCGCTGTTCGAGCAGTTCGCGAGCTACGACCTGTCGGGCCCGGGCGGCATCGTCATCAACCCCGAGGAGGTCCTGTCCTCGCTCGGTGGCGACCCGATCCGCATGACCAGCGTCGACGACCTCGACCTCACCGTCCGCACGCACAACTGCCTCAAGCGTGAGGGCATCGAGACGGTCGGCGAGCTGATGGACCGCACCGAGCAGGAGCTGATGGAGATCCGCAACTTCGGCTCGAAGTCCGTCGACGAGATCCGCATCAAGCTGGCGGAGCTCGGCGTCGGCATCCGCGAGTAAGGAGACGACATGCCGACCCCCACCAGAGGGCCACGGTTGGGCGGCAGCGCCGCCCACCAGAAGCACATCCTCGCCAACCTCGCGACCGAGCTGTTCCGCCACGGGCGGATCACCACGACGCAGGCCAAGGCGCGGGCGCTGCGTCCGTACGCCGAGCGGCTCATCACCAAGGCCAAGCGTGGCGACCTCCACGCGCGCCGGCTCGTGCTCGCGAAGCTGCGGGACCGTGACGTCGTCGCGCACCTCTTCGAGGACGTCGCGCCGCGCTTCAAGGAGCGCGAGGGTGGCTACACGCGCATCCTCAAGCTCGACCCGCGCAAGGGCGACCGTGCCCGCATGGCGCTGATCGAGCTCGTGGAGCGCGGGGACGCGACCGCAGACTGACCCGCACCGACCGGATCCGGATCGACCTCGCCTACGACGGGGCGCCGTTCCACGGTCTCGCGCGACAGCCGGGCCTCCCGACCGTGCAGGGCGCGGTCGAGGAGGCCCTCGCTGCGCTCCTGGGCGTCGCCGTCCGGACGACCGCGTCAGGACGGACCGACCGCGGAGTGCACGCGCGTGCGCAGGTGCTCCATGCGGACGTGCCCGTCGACGTCGTCCCGGGCGATCTCGGGCGCCTCGCGCGGCGGCTCGCCCGTGCGCTCCCGCGCGCGATCACGATCCACGCCGTGCGCCGCGTACCGGACGCGTTCGACGCGCGATTCGGCGCGACCGCCCGCGCCTACCGGTACCGGCTGCGCGACGGCGTCGACCCGCGCGTCCACGGCCGCGGTGTCGGGCGTGACGCGCCGGACGTCTGGGGCGTGAGCCAGCGGCTCGACGTCCCAGCCATGCGGCGCTCGTCGCGGGCCCTGCTCGGTGAGCACGACTTCGCCGCCTTCTGCCGGCGGGCGCCCGGTCGGACCACCGTCCGGCGCGTGGACGTGCTCACCCTCGTGCGGCTCGGTCCGGCCCCTGGACGCATCGACGTGCGGCTGCGGGGTCCGGCGTTCTGCCACCAGCAGGTGCGCTCGATCGTCGGCTGCCTCGTCGAGGTCGGACGCGGCCGGCGGACCGAGTCCTGGGTCGCTGAGGTGCTCGCCGGCCAGGACCGGTCCAGGGCCGCCCCTGTCGCCCCGCCGCACGGGCTGACGCTCGAGGAGGTCCGGTTCGGGCCCGGGATCCCCGCCGCACCGCCCCTCGGGGCCGGTTGACCCCCTCCGCGGAGGAGCGGTACGCTCCGTCCACGCGCGGTGCACGTGGCCGCGCGTCTTCACGTCAGGCGGGTCCCGCCCGTTCATGAGCCCGCCGTCGGCCCACGCCGTCCGCACTGAGGAAACTGCGATGCGAACGTTCACCCCCAGCGGGAAGGACATCCCGCGCGACTGGTACGTCGTCGACGCCGACGGTATGACCCTCGGTCGTCTGGCGACGCGTGTCGCCTCGGTGCTGCGCGGCAAGCACAAGCCGACGTACACGCCCCACCTCGACATGGGCGACCACGTCATCGTGATCAACGCGGACCGGGTCGTGCTCACGGGCGACAAGGCCGGCGCGAAGGTCTACCACCACCACTCGGGCTTCCCGGGCGGTCTGCGTTCCGTCCCGTTCGTGCGCCAGATGCAGCGCTCGTCCGCCAAGGTCGTCGAGGCGGCCGTGCGCGGCATGCTGCCGAAGAACTCCCTCGGGCGCACGATGCTCGGCAAGCTCAAGGTCTACCCGGGCGCCGAGCACCCGCACGCCGCGCAGCAGCCGAAGGCGCTGCCCGACCACGTCATGAAGGGCTGACATGCCGTCGACGATCTACACCGGCCGCCGCAAGACCTCGGTCGCGCGCGTGCGCATCACCCGCGGCGCGGGCAACCTCACGCTCAACGGTCGCGAGTTCAACGACTACTTCCCGACCGAGAAGCAGCGCGCCCACGTCATGGAGCCGTTCGTCGTCCTCGAGCAGGTCGGCCAGTGGAACGTCGACGCCCGCATCGTCGGGGGCGGCACGACCGGTCAGGCCGGCGCGCTGCGCCATGGGATCGCGCGTGCCCTCGCCGCCCACGACCCGGAGTGGCGCGCACCGCTCAAGGCCGCTGGACTCCTGACCCGTGATGCGCGTGCGGTCGAGCGCAAGAAGTACGGCCTCAAGAAGGCCCGTCGCGCGCCGCAGTTCTCCAAGCGCTGATCGACTCGACCTGCGTACCGCCCCGGCTCCCACGGCCGGGGCGGTCCGCGTCTAGCCTCCGTCGGACGTCCCACGTCGAGGTCCCACGGAGGGTGTCGTGAGCGCATCCACCGCCCCCGAGGTCGCACCGCTCCCGCTGCCAGCCGTCCGCTTCGGGACCGACGGTGTGCGCGGCAGCGCGAACGAGGACCTGACCCCGGAGGTCGCGCTCGCGCTCGGCCGGGCGCTCGTGACGGTGCTGAGCGAGGAGGGCGAGAAGCGCCCCTCGATCCTCGTCGGCCGTGACCCGCGCTGGTCGGGCGACATGCTCGAGGCGGCGATGATCGCCGGCATCACCTCCGCCGGTGGCGACGCGGTCTCCGTCGGCGTGCTGCCCACCCCGGGCGTCGCCTACCTGACAGCACGCTCGACCGCGGGCGCCGGCGTCATGCTCTCGGCGTCGCACAACCCGGTCGGCGACAACGGCATCAAGTTCTTCGGCCCGGACGGGTTCAAGCTGTCCGACGACGAGGAGGCGCGGATCGCCGAGCTGTACGCGACCGGCAGCCCGCGGCGTCCCGTCTCCACACGCATCGGACGTCGGCTCGCTGACCCGGCCGCCATCGCCCGCTACATCGAGCACCTCACGAGCGCGGTCGACGTCGACCTCGTCGGGCTGCGTGTCGTCGTCGACGGCGCGAACGGCGCCGCCTCGAGCGTCGCGCCGCAGGTGTACCGGCAGCTCGGTGCCGAGGTCGTGACGATCCACTGCAGCCCCGACGGCGCGAACATCAACGACCGCTGCGGCTCGACCCATCCGGAGGTCGTGCGGCAGGCGGTGCTGACCGACGGCGCGGACCTCGGCATCGCGCACGACGGTGACGCCGACCGGCTCGTCGCCGTCACCCACCGCGGGGACATCGTCGACGGGGACGCGCTGCTCGCCATCCTCGCCCGCCAGGCGCACCTGACCGGGCGGCTGGCCCACGGCAACGTCGTCACCACCGTGATGACCAACCTCGGCTTCCACCATGCGATGCGCGGGCTCGGCATCGACGTGCTGACGACGCCGGTCGGCGATCGCTACGTCCTCGAGATGATGCGCGAGCGCGGGCTCACCCTCGGGGGCGAGCAGTCCGGGCACCTCATCGACCTCGACCACGCGACGACCGGTGACGGGGTGCTCGCCGCCCTCGAGATCCTCGAGATCATGCGGACGACCGGGTCGACGCTCGCCGAGCTCGCGGAGGTGATGCAGCGCCTGCCGCAGGTGCTCGTCAACATCCCCGACGTCGACCGTGACGCGGTCGCCGGATCCGAGCGTGTCGCCGCGGCGGTGCGCCGTGCGGAGGCGCGGCTCGGGGACGCGGGTCGCGTGCTCGTGCGACCGTCGGGGACCGAGCCGCTGGTCCGGGTCATGGTGGAGGCGCCGGAGCAGGCGATGGCCGAGGAGGTGGCCGCCGCGATCGCGACGGCCGTGCGCGAGGACTGTGGGGTGCGAGGATGACGGGACGGCTCACGGGGTACGGCGTCGCGATCGGAGGGCCGTACGCGTTCCTCCCCGAGCTCGCGCGCCAGGCGGAGGGGCACGGCTTCGACGCGGTCTGGGTCTCCGAGACCGGCCAGGAGTCGATCGTGCAGGCGACGGTGTGCCTCAACGCCACCGAGCGCATCCAGGTCGGCACGAACATCACGCTCGCGTTCCCGCGCTCGCCCACCATCACCGCCATGCAGGCCTGGGACCTCGACGAGCTGTCCGGGGGCCGCTTCATCGTCGGGCTCGGCAGCCAGGTCAAGCGCATCATCGAGGAGCGCTTCTCCGCCGAGTTCGACCGGCCCGCGAAGCGCATGGCCGAGTACGTCGAGGCGATGCGGACCGTGTGGCGCATCGAGCGCGGCGAGGACGTCACGTTCGACGGGGAGATCTACCGCGTACTCCGCCCGGGACTCGGTGGGCCGGGGCGTGCTGCCGACCGCACGATGCCGCGCGTCTACGTCGCCGCCGTCGGGCCGCTCATGACCGCCGCGGCCGCGACGCATGCCGACGGCATCCTCGGCCACCCGTTCACGTCGCTGCGCTACCTGACCGAGGGCGTGCTGCCCCGCATCGACGAGGCGCTCGCGACCGCCGGCCGCTCCCGTGACGACTTCACCGTCGCGCAGGGGCTCATCCTCTGCATCGCCGAGGACCGCGAGGTCGCACGGCGCGAGGCCGCGACGCAGATCGCGTTCTACGGGACGACCCCGAACTACCTTCCGGTGTTCGCCGCGCACGGCGACGAGCATCTCATGGAGACCTACCGGGACGTGTTCATCTCGTCGGGCAAGGACCCCGACGCGATGGCGGCCGCCGTCAGCGACGAGGTCATCGACCGCTACGCCGTCGCCGGGACCCCCGACGAGGTCCGTGACCGGGTCGCCGAGTACGCCGCCCACCTCGACCACCTGATCCTCGGCGGTGCGTGGTACCGGGTCCCGCCGCAGCGCATGGCCGAGAACCTGTGGGCCATCATCGAGACGTTCGGCCGGTCGACCGACGGCTGACGGGAAGGGCCCTGGCACTACCCTCGGGCGCTGGACGGGTGCTACGGCATGTGCCAGCACCGCGGGCCGCCGGGAGGACCACCGTGTGCGGGATCATCGGCGTGACCGGACGGCCGAGCGCCGTCGAGGACATCCTGTCCGGCCTGCGTCGGCTCGAGTACCGGGGTTACGACTCGTCCGGCGTCGTCGCGGTCATGCACGACGGGCTGGGCGTCGTGAAGCGCTCCGGGAAGCTCGACCGGCTCGCTGAGGCGCTCGGCACCGACGTGCTGACCGGCTCGACCGGCATCGGGCACACCCGCTGGGCGACGCATGGCGCGCCGACCGACCACAACGCGCACCCGCACCTCGACCCGACCGGACGCGTCGCGGTCGTGCACAACGGCATCATCGAGAACTACCGGCTGCTGCGCGCCGAGCTCGACGGGGCGGCCTTCGCATCCGAGACCGACACCGAGGTCGTCGCGCACCTCGTCGCCCGTGAGCTCGATGCACCTGACGGACCGGACCTCCTCGAGGCGGTGCGTCGGGTGACCGGTCGGCTCGAGGGCGCGTACGCCCTGTGCGTGCTGAGCGCCGACGAGCCCGAGACGATCGTCGTCGCGCGCCAGCAGGCGCCGCTCATCGTCGCCGCCGTCGACGGCGTGGGCCTGTGCGCGTCCGACATCGCTGCGCTCATCGAGCACACCGACACGTGTGCGGCACTCCTCGACGGACAGCTCGCCCGCATCCGTCCCGACGGCTACGAGGTCTTCGACCGTGACGGCGCCCCCGCCGTGGCCGACGAGTTCAGCGTCGACTGGGACCTCTCCGCCGCGGAGAAGCAGGGCTACGAGCACTTCATGCTCAAGGAGATCCATGAGCAGCCGGTCGCCGTCGCGGAGACGCTGCTCGGTCGCGACGACGGGGCGGGCCGTGTCGTGCTCGATGAGCTCCGCATCGACGCCTCCGAGCTCGCACGCGTCGACAAGGTGTTCATCCTCGCGGCGGGAACGTCGCTGCACGCGGGGATGGCCGGCAAGATCGCCATCGAGCACTGGGCCGGCATCCCCGTCGAGGTCGAGGTCGCGAGCGAGTTCCGCTACCGCGACCCGATCGTCACCGACCGCACGCTCGTCATCGCGATCTCGCAGTCGGGGGAGACGATCGACACGATCGCGGCGGCCGAGCACGCCCGCGCGCAGGGCGCGCCGGTGATCGCGATCAGCAACGTCGTCGGGTCGACGCTCGCACGCGCCGCGGACGGCGTCCTCTACACGCGCGCCGGTCCCGAGATCGCGGTCGCATCCACCAAGGCGTTCACCACGCAGATCGTGGCCTGCCTCGTGCTCGCGCTCTACCTCGCGCAGCGCAAGGACCGTGCGTTCGCGAGCGAGGTGCGCGACGTGCTGGAGCGCCTCGACGCGCTGCCGGGGCTCGTGCAGAAGGTCGTCGAGGACGACGCTGCGGTGCTCGCGGCCGCCGAGCGCTTCAAGGACGTCAACTACACGATGTTCATCGGCCGCCACGCCGGGCTCCCCATCGCCTACGAGGGGGCGCTGAAGCTCAAGGAGGTCAGCTACCTCCACGCAGAGGCGTTCCCCGCCGGAGAGATGAAGCACGGGCCGATCGCGCTGATCGAGCCGGGGTCGCTCGTGGTCGCGGTCGCCCACGACGGGCACGTGTTCTCGAAGATGGTGTCGAACATCCAGGAGGTCCGGGCCCGCGGCGCGTCCGTGCTCGCCGTCGGCACCGAGTCGTCGCGCGCGGCCCTCGAGGCGCACGCGGACGTCGTGATCACCGTCCCTGACGCGCCGCACGAGCTCGCCGCACCGGTGCTCACCGTCCTCCCGCTGCAGCTGTACGCGTACCACGTCGCGGTCCTGCGCGGCGCGGACGTCGACCAGCCGCGGAACCTCGCGAAGACCGTCACGGTCGAGTGAGGTCGGCATGGGTCCGACCGTCCTTCCGCTGATCACCGCGGACGACGCGCGCGCCGCCGACGCGGCGGCCATCGTCGCGGGTGACGGCCCGGACGTCCTCATGGGTCGCGCCGCTGGTCACCTCGCGCGCACCGTCGTCACGACCGCCGGGTACGGCGCCGGCCTTCGCGTCGATGTCGTCGTCGGTCGTGGGGACAACGGTGGGGACGGCTGGGCAGCGGCACCGCTGCTCGCCGCACGAGGCGCACGGGTGCGGGTGCTCGCACCCGATGGCCTGGAGATGGCGACGTCGCCCGCCGCCGCACGGGCGCGGGCGGCCTGGCTCGCTGACGGCGGCACGGTGCGCACCGGGTCGGTCACCGCGCACCTCGTGGACGGCGACGGCCGCGCGTACGCCGACGTCGTCGTCGACTGCCTGCTCGGCACCGGTGCGACCGGGCCCCTGCGCGGGTCCGTCATCGAGGCCGCGGCGGCGGTCCGCATGGCACGGGCCGGCGGTGCGACCATCGTCGCGTGTGACCTCCCGACCGGTGTCGACGCGGACGACGGCACGGTCGCCGACGGCGCGGTCGAGGCGGACGTCACCGTCACCTTCGGCGCGCTCAAGCGCGGGCTCGTCCTCGCACCCGGTGCGGCCCATGCCGGGCGCGTCGTCGTCGGCGGCCTCGGTGCCCGCTTCGCCGCCGCGCTGCCCGACGCTGCCGCGGACGGCACGCCCGGCGGCTGGTGGACGCTGACCGCCGCCGGCGCGCTACCTGCC
>JAURQY010000078.1 GCA_030835875.1 Nitriliruptorales bacterium
ACGACGTGGGGCGGGACCGCTTCGCCGTAGTCCGTCTTCATAACGGCGACACCGAGCTCGGTGAGCGGACGGTGCTGGTCGCGGAACCACGCGTAGGCGTCGGGGTTGGTGAAGTCGATGATCCCGCTCGGGGGGAGCCACGGGTAGTGCTCCTCGAAGGGCCACGGGAACCAGCGGTGGATGTAGGTCGACCCGTCGGGGTTCTTCAGGAAGTAGCCGCGCTCCTCGAGCTCGTTGAACAGCGGGCTGCGCACCGAGAGGTAGGAGTACTCCCACAGGTTCGTGCGGAAGCCGAGCTCGGCGAGCCGGCCGACGAACGCGGCCGGGTCGGGGTAGCGCTGCGGGTCCCACGAGAAGTCGAAGCGCGTACCCCACTCGTGCCACGCACGTCCGTCGAGCAGCAGCACCTCGGACGGATGACGACGCTCGCGGAGCTTCTCGACGACCTCGAGCGCATCCTCGGCGGTCTCGTAGTACGCGCGCGACATCCACACACCGTAGCTCCAGACCGGCGGGAGGCTCGCGCGGCCGGTGAGGTCGGTGTAGCGGGCGACCGCGTCCTCCGGACCGTCGTGCGCGCCGATGAACAGGTCGAGCTCGGGGTCCTCGAGGTGGACGAGCAGCGTGCGGTGCGACCAGTTCGGGTAGCCCACCCCATGCGTGACGGGCGACGGCGTGTGCAGGAACCACCACCAGCCCATCGGGCTCCACGCGAACGGGGTGTTCTTGTAGGAGAGCTCGGCGCTGAGGTTCGTCGCGTCCTCGTTCCAGCTGCGGATGCGCTGGCCACGCCGGTCGAGCCCGGCCCACTTCTCACCGAGGCCGTGCACGCGCTCTCCGGTCGGCAGCTCGAAGGCGAGGAGCCAGCCGCCGTCCTTGCGAGCGACCGCGGGGAAGCGCAGGTCACCGTCGATCGAGCGGTCCTGCGCAGGGCCGAGCAGCACCTCGCCGTCGCGCTCGAGCTCGATGCGGAACGGTCGGGCGCGCACGACGAGCGCGACGTCGCCGCTGCGCACCCGCAGCCACGCACCGCCCGCGTCCTCGCCCTGCTCGGTCGTCATGGTGACGTCGGGGCTCGGGCGGTCGCCGTGCTCGGTCAGGATGTCGTAGTCAGGGGCCGGTTCGTCGACGAGCCAGCGGACGCGGAACGTGCCTGGACGGTGGACGGAGACGGCGAGCCGCCCGCCGAGCACGCGCACGATGACGCGGTGGGGAGCCTCGGCGACCACGTCGAACGCGCTCAGCGGCTCCGCACCCCGGACCCAGGCGACCCCCTCATGATGACCCTGCACCGGGCTGCTCCTCCGGTCACGACCTGCGTCGAGCGCCCCTCGGCGCGACCGCGCGGACACTAGCGTCGGCGCCCGGACAGCCCGCGCGGGAGGGACGCATGAATCCTCGGACGTTGGCCCACGTGGTCGTCGCGGGCGAAGCGCTCGTCGACCTCGTGCACGGGGCGGACGGTGCGATGCGCGCACTGCCGGGCGGCTCACCCTTCAACGTCGCGGTCGGCCTCGGACGGCTCGGCGTCCCGACTGCGCTGCTCGCACCGCTCTCGAGCGACGAGCACGGCGACCTGCTCGCCGCCCGGCTCGCCGACGGGGACGTGCGCGTCCTGCCGAGCGAACGCACCGCACGGCCGACGACCAGCGCCACCGTGCGCCTCGACGCCGACGGCCACGCGACCTACACGTTCGCGCTGGACGGCACGAGTGCCGCTGCGATGACGGACGGCGAGCTCCGTGCGGCGGCCGCGGAGGAGCCGGCGATCGCGACAGCGCCGCTGCACGTGTCGCTCGGTGCGGTCACGCTGACGGCGCCCGGCACGGGGGAACTGCTCGCGCGGCTGCTCGATGACGCGGCACGACGCCCCTTCGTGAGCCTCGACCCGAACGTGCGGCCGGCGGTGATCGGCGACCTCGCGACCGCACGAGCAGCGATCGCGCGCGCGGTCGCGTGCGTCGACCTCGTTAAGGTGAGCGACGCGGACCTCCTCACGCTCCATCCGGACCGCGACCCCCTCGCGGTCGCCGGCGAGTGGGCGCGCTCCGGACCGGCGCTCGTCGTCGTCACGCGTGGCGCGGAGGGGGCGACGGCGGTGCGCACGGACGCCGGCACGCTGACCGTCGCCGGCGTTCCCGTCGACGTCGTCGACACGGTCGGCGCCGGCGACGCGTTCACCTCCGGGTTGCTCGCCGGACTCGACGAGCGTGGGCTCCTCGACCGTGCTGCGCTCGCGGCGGCGGATGCGGCGACGCTGCGCGAGGTGCTCTCGTTCGCGGCGCGGGTCGCAGCGATCACCTGCACGCGTGATGGAGCGGACCCGCCGCGACGCGCGGAGGTCGACGCGGGCTGACTCAGCCGAGCGACTCCTCGAGGAGCTGCGTGAGCTCCTGAAGGTGCACGACCATCTGCCCTGCGGCCGGGGACGCGGAGAAGGCACGGCTCACGCGCGTCAGGTGGCGCCCGTCACCGAGGTCCTCGAGCAGGTTCCACAGTCGCCCGTCGACGAACGACCACGCGCCCATGTTGCCCGGCTCCTCCTGGACCCAGCGCACGTCGGTCGCCTTCGGGTAACGGCGCAGGACCTCGCCGATGGCGGCCTCAGGGAACGGGTAGAGCTGCTCGACACGCACGACCGGAACGTCGACACCGCGCGTGTCGCGCTCCTCCATCAGGTCGAAGGCGACCTTGCCGGAGCACAGCAGGACCCGGGTGACGTCATCCGATCGCTCGGTGCGTGCACCGCCCGGGAGGAACGCCGGGTCGTCGAGCACCTCGCGGAACATGCTGCCGGTGAGCTCGTCGATGTGCGAGACCGCGTGCGGCGAGCGCAGGAGCGACTTCGGCGTGAACACGACGAGCGGGGCGAGCACGCCCTCGCGTCGCACCTGCCTGCGCAGCACGTGGAAGTACTGCGCGGCGTTCGTCGCGTTGACGACCTGGATGTTGTCCTCGGCGCAGAGGGTGAGGAACCGCTCGATGCGGGCCGAGGAGTGCTCCGGTCCCTGCCCCTCGAAGCCGTGCGGCAGCAGCATGACGAGGCCGGACCGCTGTCCCCACTTGTCCTCGGCGGCGACGATGAACTGGTCGATGACGATCTGCGCGCCGTTGACGAAGTCGCCGAACTGCGCCTCCCAGCACACGAGCGTCCCCGGCTGCTCGACGGAATAGCCGTACTCGAAGCCGAGCGCCGCATACTCGCTCAGCGGCGAGTCGTGGACGAAGAACTTGCCCTGGCCGTCGCCGAGGTGCGCGAGCGCGACGTGGTCCTCGCCCGTGACGTAGTCGACCTGCACGGCGTGGCGGTGCGAGAACGTGCCCCGACGCGAGTCCTGCCCGGCGAGCCGCACCCATGTGCCCTCTGCGAGCAGCGTCCCGAACGCGAGCGACTCACCGAGCGCCCAGTCGACCTCGCCCTCGCGGTAGCGCTCGTGCGCGCGCACGAGGATGCGGTCGAGCTTCGGGTGACGACGGAACCCGTCGGGGACGGAGAAGTGGGTGTCGGCGACCCGGTCGAGCAGCGCACGCTCGACCGCGGTGTCGGCAGGCGACAGCACACCGCGCTCGACCGGGGCGATCGCGAGCGGCGGCTCCGGCTGCTTCGCCTCCTTCGCCTCGGCGAACGCGGCCTCGAGGCGCGCCTGGAAGTCACGCAGCGCCTCCTCTGCCTGCTCGGCGGTGAGATCGCCACGCTTGGTGAGCCGCTCGGTGTAGAGCCGGCGGACCGACGGTCGCTCCTCGATTAGGCGGTACATCGCAGGCTGCGTGAACGACGGGTCGTCCGCCTCGTTGTGCCCGTGACGCCGGTAGCAGACGAGGTCGATGACGATGTCGCGCTTGAACGCCTGGCGGTAGTCGAACGCGAGCCGTGCGACGCGCACGACCGCCTCCGGGTCGTCGCCGTTCACGTGCACGATCGGCGCCTGCACGGCCTTCGCGACGTCGGTCGCATAGTGCGACGAGCGCGACGAGTCCGGCGAGGTCGTGAAGCCGACCTGGTTGTTGACG
>JAURQY010000079.1 GCA_030835875.1 Nitriliruptorales bacterium
CGGGAGCTCCTCCCACGAGTTCGCCTGCTTCTCGCTGGCCTCGACGTAGTAGTGGATGTTGTCGAAGTCGATGCCTGACAGGTCCGAGCCCCAGTTTGGCATCGGCCGACGCAGGAACGCCTTGTAGGCGCGCAGCCGCAGGTCGAGCATCCACTCCGGCTCGTCCTTGCGCGCGCTCAGCCCGCGGATCACGTCCTCGTCGAGGCCCTGGCCCGAGGTGAACGCGTAGCCGGCGTCATCGTCGGACCAGCCGAACTTGTAGTCGGCCAGGTCCTTGGCGAGCTTCTCCTGGTTCTGCTTCGCCTCGCTGACGGGGACCGGGATCTCGGTCTGGCTCATGCGCTGCTCCTCTCGGTGCTTCGGTGGGGCTGGGGCCGGTGCTTCGGGGAGGTTCGTCGGGGGTGCGGGTACGGATCGCCCGTCCGGCTCAGCCGGTGCGGGCGCTCACGGTGCAGACGCAGGCCGGGGCCCCGTCCGCGATGGTCTCGTGCCGGGCGACCTCGACGTCGGTGCCGAGCGCACGCGCGAACGCGGCCGCCTCGTACGTGCAGATCTCGGGGTGCTCGCGCGCGACGCCCTGGATGACGCAGTGGTGCTGGACGAGGCGGAGCGTCGGGAGACCCATCGCCGTCGCGTCGTCCGCCTCGACGACGTCGGCGAGGAAGCCGGCCTCGCTGAGCGCAGCGGCGAGCTGCGCGACGCGCTCCTCGAGGGGGCCGCCCGCGATCGTGCCGGCCAGCGCATCCACCTCGCGGTCGACGCGCCAGCGCAGGAAGGCGAGCAGGCCGTCCTCGCCGTGCTCGGCGGTGAGGAAGTCGAGCAGCTCGTTCGCGAGCCGGTCGTACGACTGCGGGAACAGCCGGTCGGCCCGCTCGGTCAGCGCGAAGCAGGTCGCCGGACGACCGCCCGACGCACGGGGCTCACGCTCCTCGACGAGACCGTCCTCACGCAGCACGCCAAGATGACGGCGGGTCGCGACCTCGCTGATCCCGAGGTGCGCGGCGAGCGCGGCGACGGGCTGCGGGCCGACCCGGTGGAGCCGCTCGACGAGCGCCGCACGCGTCTCACCGAGCAGTCCCACGAGGGACGCGGCGCTGACGGCGGGCGCGGACATCTGAGGCTCCGGACGGGCTGCGGACGACGGACGACTTCCATAACACTTCTGTTGTGGAAGGGTAGGAGCCCGGCGGCGATCGTGCAAACAGGCGCACCGATGGAGCGGAGGCTAGCCCTCGTTCCCCGTGAACAGACGCGGCGCGCCGGGCGTCCCGAGCGGCTCGAGGGCGAGCCGACGCATGCGGACGTTCACGGTCAGCTCGTGCTCGGGCGCGCCGTTGAACACCCCGCGGAACGGTGCGACGTCGTCGTAGTCGCGCCCGCGTCCGATCGTGACGTGCCGCTCCCCGACCGCGCTCCGGTTCGTCGGGTCGATCGCCCACCAGCCGAAGCCGGGCACCGCCGCCTCGACCCACGCGTGCGTCTCGACCTCGACCTCGTCCGACTCGGCGACCGCACCGGTCCGGTCGTCGGCGGTGAAGAAGTAGCCCGACACGTAGCGGGCGGGGACGCCGAGCACCCGCAGCATGGCGATCGCGAGGTGCGCGAAGTCCTGGCAGACGCCGGCCCCCACGGCGAGCACCTCCTCGACCTCGACCCCGACGGTCGTGCGCCCCGGGCGGTACTCGAGCGCACCGACCGCCGCGTCGACGGCCTCGATCAGGCCGCGCACGTCGGCGTCGGCACCGAGTCCCGCCGCGACCGCGTGCGCGCGTTCGGCGACGGCGGCACCCCACGCGACGTGCGGGGAGCGCTGGAGGTGCTCGAGATGCTCGTCGCGCCACCCGGGGTCGGCGAGCGCAGCCAGCGGGACGTCGCGGCCCGGCTCCGGACGCGCCGCCGTCTCGACGGTCGCCGCGGCCACCACCTCGAGCTGCTGGTGTGGAGCGGCGATCCCGAACGTGTCGACCCGCGTCCCCCAGTAGTCGACGTGCGAGGCGACGCGCGCGGTCGGCGTCGTCGTGACGCGGTAGTGCACGACCTGCTGGTGCGCGTCGCTCGCCGGGCACGCACGCAGCTCGTTCTGCGACTCGACGACAGGGCCGCCGTAGTCGAAGCGCGTGACGTACCGGATGTCGAGTCGCATCGCCCCTCCGCTCAGCTGCTCGCGACGGCGTGCATCTCGCCCGGTGGCTGGTGCCGGAAGAACTCGTCCGCGACCGCCTCCGCGACCTCCTGGATGCGCGCCTGCACGTCCTCGAGGAAGTCGTGGAGGTCCTCGTCGAGCAGCTCCGCGACGTCGCGGTACATCAGCGACGACGTCGTGCGTCCGAGGAGCCGCACCGCTCGGCTCGGGCGTCCGTCCGACAGCGCCTCGAGCTGCCGCATGGCGGACGTGAGGCAGTAGACGACGCTGCGCGGGAGGTCGTCGGCGAGGAGCAGGAACTCGATGACGTCGACCGGGTCGGTCGAGGCCCGGTAGCGCCGCCGGTACGCCTCGAACGCGGACGCTGACTTGAGCACCGCGACCCAGTGGTGGAAGCCACCGTCCTCGACAACGACCCCGCGCCGCTCGGGCACCCGAAGCGCATCGAGCTGCCCGTAGCGGACGTCGATGAGCCGGCAGGTCATCTCCGCGCGCTCGATCAGGCGACCGAGCGCGAGGAAGCGCCAGCCGGCGTCGCGCGGCATCGTCTCGCTCGCGACCCCGTAGATCGCCATCGACGCGTTGCGCACGAGCCGGAGCAGCTCGCTCGGCTGCTCGGCGACCTCGCGATCGAGGTCGCGCGAGCGCAGCTCGAGGTGCAGATCGTTGACCGCCTCCCACAGCTCCGTCGAGACGAGCTCGCGCACGCTCCGGACGTTCTCACGCGCCCGCGCGGTCGCCGCAGCGATCGATCCCGGGTTGCCCGGGTCGAGCACGAGGAAGCGCACGACCGCGTTCGGATCGCCGGTCGGGTCGGCGGTCGGCGCAGACGCGCGATCCTCCCAGGCGGCGCGCAGATGGAGGACCTCGAGCAGCTGCTCCCAGGTCCGGCCGACCTCGCCGAAGGGCGACTCGAGGAGCGTGTGGTAGGTGACGTCGACCATGCGGGCGGTGTCCTCGGCGCGCTCGACGTAGCGCCCCGCCCAGAACAGGTTCTCCGCGAGCCGAGCGAGCATCAGCGACCCCCTCCCGTCGCGGCGTCGGCAGGATCCTCGAGCCCGCCCTCGAGCACCCACGTGTCCTTCGACCCACCGCCCTGCGACGAGTTGACGACGAGCGACCCCTCACGCAGCGCGACGCGGGTGAGCCCACCCGGCAGCACCTCGACGCGCTCGCCGCTGATCGCGAACGGGCGGAGGTCGACGTGGCGCCCGTGGAACGCGTCGCCCACCATCGTCGGATGGCGCGAGAGGCCGACCACCTCCTGCGCGATGTAGCCGCGTGGGTCCGCCTCGATCGCGGCGCGCACCGCAGCGAGCTCGGCGTCGGTCGCACGGGGACCGATCACGAGCCCGTAGCCGCCGGACGCACCGACCGGCTTGACCACGAGCTCGTCGAGGCGCTCCAGCACCTCGGCGCGCTGCTCGTCCTCCCACAGGAGATAGGTGGTGACGTTCGGCAGGATCGGCTCCTCGCCGAGGTAGAAGCGGATGAGATCGGGGACGAACGCGTAGACCGCCTTGTCGTCGGCGACGCCGTTGCCGACCGCGTTGACGATCGTGACGTTGCCCGCTCGCGCGGCGGACAGCAGTCCCGGGACGCCGAGCACGGAGTCCGGCCGGAAGACGACGGGGTCGAGGAAGTCGTCGTCGATGCGGCGGTAGATCACATCGACACGACGGATCCCGGACGTCGAGCGCATCCAGACGACGTGGTCCTCGACGACGAGGTCGCGGCCCTCGACGAGCTCGATGCCCATCTGCCGCGCGAGGAACGCGTGCTCGAAGTACGCCGCGTTGTAGACACCGGGCGTGAGGATGACGGCCGTCGGACGGTCCCCCGCCGCCGACGGCGCGACGGCGCGCAGTGCGTCGAGGAGCATCGGCCCGTAGTGGTCGACGGGTCGGACGCGCTCGGCGGCGAACGCGATCGGGAGCACGCGCGTCATCGCGGCCCGGTTCTCGAGCACGTAGGAGACGCCTGACGGGTTGCGCAGGTTGTCCTCGAGCACCCGGTACGTGCCGTCCGCGTCACGCACGAGGTCGACCCCCGAGACGAGGCAGCGGGCCGCGTGCGGGACGGCGATACCGAACGCCTCGCGTCGGAACCCCTCCGCGGTGTGCACGAGCCAGCGCGGCACGACGCGGTCCCGGATCGCCGCCTGCTCGCCGACGTAGAGGTCCTCGAGGAAACGGTTGAGCGCGGTCACCCGCTGGACGATGCCCCGCTCGATGACGTCCCACTCGTCGGCCGGGATGATGCGCGGCAGCAGGTCCATCGGGAACGTGCGCTCGAGGCCCTCCTCGTCGTCGGCGAGGGTGAAGGTGATGCCCTGCGTGCGGAAGATGCGGTCGCGGATGTGCTCGCGGCGGTGGAGCTCGGCCGGGGTGAAGCCCGAGAGCCGCTGCATCACGCCCGCGTAGTGGGGTCGGACGCTCCCGTCGGCGGCGAAGACCTCGTCGAAGAAGGACCCTCGGTCGTAGGCGTCGAAGAGGCTCCCCATCCCCCGCACGCTAGTCCTCGAGGGCACCCAGGCGCTCACCGAGTCCGGTGTGCCGTCGCGACATGCGGTCCTGCGCGGCGGCGGTGCGCAGCGCGTCGGCGCGACCGACGAGGATCAGCGCCCGCGACGCGCGCGTCACCGCCGTGTAGACGAGGTTGCGCCACAGCATCGTCCGGTGCGCCGGGTCGAGCACGAGCACGACGACGGGCCACTCCCCGCCCTGCGACTTGTGCACGGTGATCGCCCAGGCGGGCACGAGGTCGCGGACCCGGTCGCGCGGATGGGTGACCTCGCCGCGCGGGTAGGCGATGCGCACCGAGCCGTCACCGACCGACACGTCGACGACGGTCCCGACGTCACCGTTCGCGACGTCGAGCTCAGGGTCGTTGCGCGTCTGCATGACCCGGTCGCCGACATGCAGTCCCGCGACCGACGCACGTCCGCGCCCCGGGTTGAGCGCGTCCTTGAGCGCGGCGTTGAGCGCGTCGACGCCGTTCGGACCGCGGTAGACGGGTGCGAGGACCTGCACCTCGTCGACGCCGACACCGAAGTGCTCGGGCGCACGCTCGGCGACGGTCCGCACGACACGCGCGGCGATCGCGTCCCGTTCGGGCTCCTCGGCGACGAACACGTCCCCGTCGACCCCGCGCAGCTCACCCGGATCGCCGGCGAGGATGCCGCGCGCGAGCGTGACGATGCGCGAGCCCGCCGCCTGGCGGTGGATCTCCTCGAGCGCGACCGCCGGCACCGCGCCGCACCGGACGAGGTCGCGCAGCACGTCGCCCGAGCCGACCGACGGGAGCTGGTCCGCGTCGCCGACGAGCACGAGGTGCGCACCGTCGGGCACCGCCTCGACGAGGCGTGCGGCGAGCCACGTGTCGCACATCGACGTCTCGTCGATGACGACGAGGTCGTGGGGCAGCTGCTCGGTCGGGCCGAAGCGGAAGCGGAAGCCGCCCTCGTCCTCGTCCGGGCGCGCCTCGAGGAGCCGGTGGATCGTCGTCGCCGGATGGTCGGTCAGCTCCTCGAGCCGCTTCGCCGCACGCCCCGTCGGTGCTGCGAGCGCGACGTTCGCACCGCCCGCACGTGCGCGCGTCACGAGCTCGCGCACCGTCGTCGACTTCCCCGTCCCCGGCCCGCCCGTGAGCACGCTCACACCCGCGTCGGCGACGACGTCGACCGCTGCGCGCTGGTCGGCGGTGAGCACGACGCCCACGGCGTCCACCTCGGCGTCCACCTCGGCGTCCGCGGCGTCACCGGACAGGCCGGGGACGGGCCGCGCCCTCCGAAGCAGCCGGATGAGGCCGGTCGCGAGCGCGACCTCGTCGTCGCGCGCCGACGGCACCGCGACCACGTCGACGTCACCCACCGTGTCCGAGACGAGCCGTCCGCGGGCGACCGCGCGGTCGAGCCCGTCGACGGCGAGCATCGCGTCGACACCGAGCAGCGTGACCGCCGCCGCGACCGCCTCGCGTCGCGGCAGATGCTGGTGGCCGTCCTGCCGTCGTGCGGCACGCACGGCCGTCACCGCACCGGCGGTCAGACGGCGCGGGTCGTCGCGCGGAACTCCGAGGCGCTCGGCGAGGCGGTCGACGTGGGCGAAGCGCACCCGCTCCGCGAGCAGCAGGAGGTAGGGGTCCTCGCGCGCGACGTCGACCACGTCCGCACCGAAGCGCGCATGGGCGGATCGCACCGCGTCCATCGGCCAGCCGGAACCCTCGACGAGCCGCACGAGGCGGGCCATTGCGAGCCCCGCCTGCCACGCGTCGTGCACCGCGGTCGCGTCCTCCGCGCTGATGCCCGCGACGTCGACGATCCGGTCGACGCCCGCCTCGATCGTCTCGCCGGCGCTCGCGCCGCAGGCGGCGAGGATGGTGGTGATCGCTGCGGGCGGGACGTGGGCGAACCGCTCGGACGTGAGGAACGCACGCAGCCCTGCGACGTCGGTCGGCGTGACCTGCTCGTAGAGCATCGCCTCGAAGGTCGGCCCGTAGCGCGCGTGGACGGTGCGCCGTCCGACGAGCCGCACGTGCTGGCCCTCGACGAGGTCCGCGAGCGGTCCGGAGCAGCGCTCCCCCGCCCCACCCTCCGCGGGCAGCAGCTCGATGACCCCGAAGCCGGTGCGTGCGTCGGCATGATGGACGCCGAGGACCTCGCCGACGAGCTCCTCGTCACCGAGGAGCGTCCCGTTCCCTCCGGGACGTCCGTCGCCGCGCGCCATGCCCGCTCCCGTCGACCGCCGGCACGTGTCGGACGGTGCGCAGCGAGGCTAACGGTGCACGCCCGTCCGGACGGTGCCGCCTCCGCGTCAGGGGACACCTGGGATGGGACACTGGTCGTCCTTCCAGAGGACATGCTCCCGTGCCCACTGTCACCGACGACCGGACCCGTCCCGCGCGCGCCGCGGACGGGCCGGTCCTCGTGCGCGTCGACGCCTCGGCGTCCGACTGGGTGCGCGGGCTCCCGAGCGTCCCGGACGGCCGCCGCGTCAGCGTGACCGTCGGCAGCGACGAGCTCCGTGCGGCTGCGGACGAGCTCGCCGCACGCGGCTACGAGCTGCTCGGCGTCGTGCCGGGCCGACGCTCGGGCCTGCATGCGGACATCCTCGTGACCGGCGCGATGCGCGAGTCCGACGCACGCTGGTTCCCCGCGCTCCTGCTCGTCGCCGCACGCGTGTTCGACCTGCGCTTCGGACCGGTCCAGGTCGCGCTCGCCGACGAGCTCGCCGCCCACCTCCCCCACCTCGCGATCGACTGACGGAGCACACGTATGAGTCTTCACGAGCGGATCGAGGACGACCTGCGCGCCGCGATGAAGGCCCGCGACCGCGCGGCGCTCGACGCCCTGCGCATGCTCAAGACCGCGCTGACGAACCGTGCCATCGCCGACGGTGGGACCCCGACGACACGGCTCGACGACGAGACGGCGATGGCGGTCGTCGCGACCGAGGTGAAGCGGCGTCGCGAGGCGGCGACCGCGTTCCGCGACGGCGGTCGTGAGGAGTCCGCGCTGAAGGAGGAGGCGGAGGCCGCGCTGTACGCGGTCTACCTCCCTGCCCAGCTCGACGACGACGCGCTGCGCGCGATGGTCGCTGCGGTCGCGGAGCGGCTCGGTGCGACCGGCCCGCGCGACGCCGGTGGCGTCATCCGCGAGGTGCTCGCGGAGGCCGCCGGTGGCGCGGACGGCGGACGCGTCGCTGCGATGGTGCGCGAGGTCCTCAGCGAGGGCTGACGGTCAGCGCACGAGCCGGAGCAGCGCCTCGAGGCTGTCCTCGGTCAGCTCGCCGAACACACGGCCGACCATCACCCCGTCGCGGTCGAAGGCGACCGTGACGGGCAGGCCACGACCACCCACTGCGGCGGCGACCTCGCCGCCCAGGTCGAGCACCGTGGTGAACACGACCTGCTGCTCGGCGACGAAACGCTCCGCGTCGGCGCGCGCATCGAGGTGCGCGACGCCGAGGAAGTCGGTGCCGAGATCGCGGCCGGCCACGCGGTTGAGCAGCGGCATCTCGCGCTCGCACGGGCCGCACCAGCTCGCGAAGAGGTTGATCACGGTCGGGCGCCCGGCGGCGACGCTGCGTGCGACGAACGCTGACGCCTCCTCCCAGCCACCGTCGGTCAGGACGGAGCCGGGCGCCGGTGCGCGCGAGATGTCGGCATCGACGACCCGCAGCCCATCGTCCGCGGGGAGCGGCGGCGCGTCGGCGCTCGGCGCGAGCCCGAAGTCGACGACGTCATCGCTCGGCAC
>JAURQY010000080.1 GCA_030835875.1 Nitriliruptorales bacterium
GACCTCCTGGTCCTCGGTGACCGCCACCGAGTACGTCTCCGGGCGGACGAGCGTGCCCACCGGCGTCGCGCCCTCCGCGGTGACGACGTCGGGCAGGTCGACGACACCCACCAGACGCCGCGTCGCATCGATGACGGGCAGGACCAGCACCTCGCGCGGACGCAGGTCGGCTGCTCTGAGGCGCGCGAGGGCGTCCGACGCGGTCATCGTCTCGGGGAGCGACACGTAGCGCGGGCTCATCGCGCGCCCGGCGGACTCCTCCGGGTAGCCGAGGAGCGTGTCCGTGTAGTGCCGCGCCTGCGCAGGGAGCTGGGACAGCAGCCGCGCGGCGACGTTCGCGGGCATCTCGTCGAGCAGCTCCGCGCGGTCCGCCGCATCGAGCGCGAAGAACAGGTCGTGCACGCTCGCGTCGCCGAGCGCCTCGAGCAGCTCCGCCTGGTGGACGGGGGAGAGGGCCTCGAACGCGTCGGAGGCGCGATCCTTGCGGAGCAGGCGGAACACGATCGCGCGTTCGGCCGGCTCGAGCCGTGCCAGCTCGTCCGCGACGGTGAGCAGGTCGCGCTGCGCGACCCAGCGCTCCGTGCCGCGCAGATCGCCTGCGTCGAGCAGCGCCTCCAGGTCGAGATGCGCGGCGAGCGCCTCGCCTCCGTCGTCGCGCGCGTGGGACGGCAGGTCGCTCATGGCGGCACCTGCTCGGTCGGTCCGCGCGCGACCGCCGGATCGGACGCGCTGGCGAGAGGCTAGTGCTCGACGCTGCCGAGACGACCGTCAGCATCGGCCAGGTGTGCGGTGAGCAGTCCGTCGAGCACCGAGGGGAACGCTGCGGCCGGTGCTCGGACGGCCGCCGTCCGCAGCACGCCTCGTCGGCGGAGGACCTCCTTGCGGATCCCGAGCGCGAGGCCCTCCTGCTGCTCGAAGACGGCGAGTGGGAGCCACGGGGCCCACGCGGACCGTGCCCCGGAGAGGCCTGACGCGTCGTAGGCACGGACCGTCGCGACGAGCGCCTCGGGGTAGGAGAAGCCGGTCATCGCACCCGACGCGCCGGCGCCGAGCTCGTCGATGAGCGCGACACCGCCCAGGCCGCCGAACACGGGCGCGTCGCAGCCGGCGGTCAGCGTGGCGATGGCGGGCACGGTCGGCGTCGACTCCGCCTTGACCGCGACGACCCACGGCAGCGGTGCGACGGTCGCTGCGAGGGTCGCTGCGTCGATGGTCACACCGCTCGAGCGCGGGTAGTCCTGCACGACGATGCCGGCGCCCGACGCGGTGTGCACGGCCGTCAGGCGCTCGGAAAGGGCGTCGGGCTCGTCGGTCGGGACCTGCACCATCATGCCGCGGAGGAGCCCGCCCGGCCGCAGGGCGGCGTGGCCGGCGATGGCGAGCGCCGAGCTGACCGCCGCATCGGCCTGGGAGAGCGTCGCCTCGCGATCGAGCGTCGTCAGGCCGACGACGACGCCGAGGTCCAGCTCCTGCGCAGTGCGGAGGACCGTCGTTGTGACGAGCCGGCGCTCCACGTCATCGAGCCGCGCCCCTTCGCCGAACACGCCGAGTGCGACGACGCCACGCGCTCCGACGCGTCCGAACAGGGCGACCTGACCCGCGAGTGAGGCCATGTCGACGGAGCCGTCGTCGTTGAACGGTGTGGCGAGGATGCCCCACACGCCCCGTTCGAGCGGGGCCGCCAGCGCGCTCACGTGCGGCCGGCCGCGGTCCCGAGATGCACCATGCCGATCACCTGCTCGTCGTCGGCCGCGCCGAGCGCGTCGCGCACGTGCGCGTGATCGACGTACCAGCCGGTCCGCCAGGCCGAGCCGTAGCCGAGCGCGGTCGCTGCGAGGCACAGTGTCTGGGTGGCGGCTGCGGCTGCGGCGAGCTGCTCCCACGCCGGCACCTTCGGGTGCGCGACGGTCCGCGCGAAGGCGGCGATGACGCACGGGCCGCGCAGTGGCTTGGAGGCTGCGCGCTCGACCAGCTCCGGGGTGGGATCGACCATGCGCTGCGCGTCCGCGTAGGCCGCTGACACGCGGGTCCTGTCCGCGTCGGAGAGGACGACGAAGCGCCACGGGTGGAGCCGACCATGATCGGGCGCGGTGTCCGCCGCAGCGAGCATCGCGTCGAGCTCGGCGGCATCGGGGCCCGGAGCGTTCAGGCGTGAGACCGTGTGCCGGTCGTGGAGCAGCTGGAGACGGGGGTCGAGGGCGACGTCACGTGCCATCGTGACCCCCGTCGGCCTCCGGCCGGTCAGCGGCCGAGGAGACGGCCGAACCGCGCGCCGAGGGACCGGCGCTCACGCAGACTCCGCTGAGGGGGCCGCGAGTCGTCGCAGGTGCAGCGCCTGGCCTCGGGGACCCGGCTCATGACCTGATCGACATGGGCACCGCAGCCGGTCCATGTGGTCATGCCGCAGGTGTGGCAGGTGGCGGGGGAACACATGGCTGCGGAGGCTAGCAGCGTGTCAGGGGCCACCCCTACCCTCCGGCCATCATGGGGTCGTCGCCGTCCAGGCTGCCGTCCCGGGAAGGGGCGATGATGAGCATCAGCAGGACGCGGGGCGCGCTCTACACGCTGGCCAAGGTCCTCGGGGACGTCCAGGCCGTCAGGAAGGGACGGGTGGGACAGCGGATCGGCCGCCGCGTCGTCGGGCGGATCGCTGGCCGCCGGATGGGTCGGCTGTTCCGCTGACGCCGTCGCCGCTGCGCCACACGAGCAGCGAGGCGGCGATGCCGGTCCCGAGCAGGGCCGACGCGAGCGGGAGGACCGTGCCGTCGTAGGCCCGGTCGAACGCCGACCCGATGAGTGCGCCCAACCCGATGAGCACAGACCCGTTGATCGCGCTCGCGGTCCCGGCGATGTCGCCCATCGGCTCCATCGCGCGCGCGTTCAGGTTCGGGATGAGCACGGCGTGGTTGCCGAGCAGGAGCGCGAGGACCGGCAGGTAGACGACGAGCGGGGGTCGCCCGGCAGTGGCGAGCGCCAGCGCGACGAGGGCGACCGCGCCCACGAGGTAGCCGGTGAGGTCGATCCGCAGCATCCGGTCCAGGCCGATGCGTTCGACGACGCGGCTGTTGACGAGTGACGCGACGCCCATCAGCAGGGCCATGCCACCGAACAGGACCGGGAACAGGTCCTCGCGCCCGAACACCTCGCCATAGACCACCTCCGAGGTCGACAGGTAGCTCGAGAACCCGGCGAAGAGCACGGCCTGCGCGAGCACGAGCGGACCTGAGGCTCGGTGCCGAAGGACGCGCGAGGTCGCACGCCACAGCTCGCCGGCCCGGAGGAGGCGACGCCCCTCGGCCGGCAGCGTCTCGTCCAGCCGCAGGCTCCAGACGAGCATGAGCGCGGCAGCGGCGAGGTTCAGCAGCACGAGCTGGTCCCAGGCGAAGGTCCGCAGCAGCACCGACCCGAGCGCGGGTGCGACCACCGGCACCGTGATGAAGACGGCCATGATCACGGAGACCGTGCGCGCCATCGTCGCACCGACGAAGCGGTCACGCACGATCGCAACGGTCAGGACCCGCCCGGTCGCCGCACCGAGCCCCCAGACGAAGCGCGCGACGAGCAGGAGCGTGAACGAGGGCGCGACGATCGTGAGCGCCGCACCCACCGTGTAGACGACGATCCCGAGCCGGAGCAGGATCCGTCGGCCGAACCGGTCCGCGAGCGGACCGATCAGGAGCTGCCCGCCGGCGAGCCCGACGAAGTAGGCGGTGATGAAGCGCGACACGAGCGTCGACCCGCTGTCGAGCCCGAACTCGAGCCGAATCGCGGGGAACGCGGGCAGCAGCAGGTCGATACCGAGGGCCGTGAGCGCCATCGTCATCGCCAGGAAGACGATCAGCTCCCCGCCCTGCATCGCAGCACGGCCGGTGGACGATCGGGGTCGCAGGGGGAGCACTCCGCGAGATGGGATAGCAGCACCCTACTCCTCGGGCGGTCGCTCCTCACTCAGCACGTCGAGGAAGGCCTCGCCGTACCGCTCGAGCTTCACGCGACCGATGCCGGGCACGCGGAGCAGGCCCGCCGCGTCACGAGGGACGTCCC
>JAURQY010000081.1 GCA_030835875.1 Nitriliruptorales bacterium
AAGGAGTAGGAGGCGTTCGGGGTCGGCGACGGGGACTCGGTCACGGCAGCTTCCTGGGGGAGGGCGCCGTCGGGGCGCGGTGGGAGCGGGCGGGCAGCGGTGGGAGCGAGCGGGGAGCGGGTGACGGGAATCGAACCCGCATCACCGGCTTGGAAGGCCGGAGCTCTGGCCATTGAGCTACACCCGCGTGGCGCGGAAGCGTAGCCCCGGGCGTCATCCGGCCCTCTCCGTCCCGGTGCGGTCGCGGTAGGTTGCCTCCCCACGCCGCGCCCCCCGGGGCGCCCAGCCCGGAGCCGGACCCCACGATGAGCAGCTACGCCGAGCGTCTCCGTCTCGTCCCCGAGTTCCGCTCCGACGAGCGCGACGGAATCCTCGCGACGCTGTTCGGCCGCCTCGAGCGGCGCCTCGAGCACTGGCGTCCGGAGCAGGTGGAGCTCGAGCTGTCGGTGAAGGAGCGCGGGACCCCGAGCCAGCGCACGGTGCTCGAGTGCTGGATCACGGGCGTCCCGCACATGGTCGCCACGTCCGACGTCGCCGACATCGACCATGCGGTCGTGGAGGTGCGCGACGAGCTCTTCCGCCAGCTCGACCGCTACGTCACGCGTCGCGAGGACGCCCGCAAAGACTGAGACCCTCACGGCCGACCGTCGCGACGCGCGTCCGTCGGGGTGGCCGGATTCGAACCGACGACCCCCTGCTCCCAAAGCAGGTGCGCTACCAAGCTGCGCCACACCCCGGACCGCGCGCAGGATACGACCCACCCGACCGAGACCGAACGGCCGCCCCGTGACCACCCCAGTGACCACCGACGTCGAGCGCATCGATGCGGTCAGCGTGAAGCTGACCGTCGAGGCCGCCCCGGACCGTGTCCGCGCCGCCTTCGACCGCGCAGCGCGCGCCATCGCGAAGGACGTGAACGTCCCCGGCTTCCGGAAGGGCAAGGCGCCGCGTCGCGTCATCGAGCAGCGGGTCGGCACGGCCGCGATCGCGCAGACGGCGCTCGACGACGCGCTCCAGGAGTTCTTCGTCGAGGCGCTGCAGACCGCCGAGCTCGACACGGTCGCCCGTCCGCAGGTCGACGTGACCCGCTTCGACGAGGAGGAGGGCTGCGCCTTCACCGTCGCCGTCGAGGTCCGTCCTGACGTCGAGCTCGCCGACCACCGGGGCATCAGCGTCACGCATCCCGAGTGGCAGGTCCCCGACGCCGACGTCGACGCGCAGCTCGAGCAGCTGCGCGAGCAGTTCGCCGAGGTCGAGGTCGTCGACCGTGCGGCCGCCGCCGGTGACCTGATCACGCTCGACCTGCGTATGGCCGTCGATGGCGTCGAGGTCGAGTCGGCGCATGTCGAGGGGGCGCTGTACGAGGTCGGGTCCGGAGGTGTCACCCCCGAGCTCGATCGGCAGGCGCTCGGCGCGATGGCCGGGGACATCCTCGAGTACGAGGACGAGCTGCCCACCTCCTACCCCGAGCACGGTGGGAAGGCCGCGGCGTTCACCGTCACCGTCACCGACGTGCGCGAGAAGCGGCTGCCGGAGCTCGACGACGACTTCGCCGACTCGGCCGGCGGGTTTGACTCGATGGCCGACATGCGGGCCGACATCGCCGTCTTGCTGCTGCGACGCCGGGTGCTCGAGGGTCGGCACGACCTCCGTGGCGTCGTCACCGAGGCGTACGTCGCGCTCCACGACGTCCCCGTGCCGCCGACGATGCTCAGCGACGCGGTCGCCGAGCGCATCGAGCGCATGTCGCAGGAGGCCGCGCAGTTCGGCGGGACGCTCGACGAGCTCCTCGAGCTCGAGGGCACGTCACGCGAGGACTACGAGACGCGCCTCACCGAGCAGACGACGACGATGCTGCGTGCGCAGCTCGTGCTCGACGCGCTCGCCCGCTCGCTCGAGCTGACCGTCCAGGCGGCGGACCTCGACCGGGAGTTCTCGCGCCTCGCGATGGAGCACCGCACCGAGCCGAAGCGCATCGCCGAGCTCGTCCGCGACCAGGGCACGCTGCCCGTACTCGTCGGTGACGTGCTCCGGCGCAAAGCGATCGACACGGTGCTCGAGGCCGCGGACATCACGGGTGGTCCCGACGACGACACGCTCCGGCGCCTCGGCCTGCTCGCTGATGAGGAGCAGTCCGCGGAGGACACCGTCGAGGACTGAGCGGACCTGCGTCACCCCGGCACAGGCCCGTCCCGCCCCGGAGGCCCTGACGGGCGCCACCGCTACCCTCGGCCGTCGCCGCCCACCCGCCTCGGGCGTGAACGGAGCCGACGTGATGAGCCTCCCCGCCGACCGTGCGTCCAGCGCAGCCCGTGACGTCGTCGATGTCCCACGCGCCAACTACTACGTGCCGACGGTCATCGAGCAGACCAACCGCGGCGAGCGCGCGTTCGACATCTACTCGCGGCTCCTCCAGCAGCGCATCGTGTTCCTCGGGACGCCCGTCACCGACGACGTCGCCAACGTCGTGATGGCGCAGCTCCTCCACCTCGAGTCGGAGGACCCCGACAAGGACATCGCGATCTACATCAACTCGCCCGGCGGGTCGATCACCGCACTGTTCGCCATCTACGACACGATGGAGTTCATCAAGTGCGACGTGCAGACGATCTGCATGGGCCAGGCCGCGTCGGCCGCCGCGGTGCTGCTCGCCGCGGGCACGAAGGGCAAGCGGCTCGCGCTGCCGAACTCGCGCGTGCTGCTCCACCAGCCGTCCGGTGGCGCGGAAGGTCAGTCGGTCGACATCGAGATCCAGGCGCGCGAGATCCTGCGCATGCGCGACATGC
>JAURQY010000082.1 GCA_030835875.1 Nitriliruptorales bacterium
GTGAGCAGGAGCGGACGCGTGTTCCCGACGACGCTGTCCGGGTCGGCATCGAGCACGCGGCCGATCGGCGTCGCGAACGACGCGGCAGCGGCCCAGCCGAGCAGCGCGACGATGGAGCCGACGAGCAGCTCGTAGCCCGAGCGGACCAGTCCGAACGTCGGCCGCGTCCACGTCAGCACCGACGCGCCGACCGCCGTCATCGCGAGCACGAGCGCGAGCACGGCGGCAGGGTTCGACATCGCGGATGCTCCGGGAGGGCCGGACGCCCCGGGGCGGGGACCGGCGGATGGCTACGCTACCGACCTCGTCGGCGCGCCCTCCACCGCGTCCCCCACCTCCGCCTCGAGGACCGCACCCATGTCCGCCTCCGCGCGCCGCTGCGACCCCGGCCTCAAGCACGACCGGACGCTCACCGTCGCTGACGCACACACCGCGCCGAGCATCGGCTCCGGCGACGTCGCCGTGCTCGCGACCCCCGCCCTCCTCGCGCTCGCCGAGGGCGCCTGCTGCGCCGCCGTCGCCGACGACCTCGACGCCGACGAGACGAGCGTCGGGACGTGGTCGGAGGTCGAGCACCTGCGCCCTGTCCCCGTCGGGCGGACCGTGTGCGCGCACGCGACGCTCGTCGGCCACCACGGGCGCCGCCTCGAGTTCACCGTCAGCGTCGAGCACGACGGCGAGACCGTCGCACGCGTGCGTCACCGCCGGATGCTCGTCGACCGCGAGCGGTTCCTCGCGGGGCTCACGCCCGGCTGAGCCCCTCGAGCCACGCGATCAGCGTGCGCGCCGGGGTCCCCGTGCCACCCTTCTGGTGGTAGGGGCCGGCGCTGTCGCGCCAGGCGACCCCGGCGATGTCGAGGTGCGCCCAGCGGACACGGTCCGGCACGAAGCGGGCGAGGAAGAGCGCCCCGAACACGGTGCCCGGGTCCTTCCCGCTGCCGACGTTGCGCAGGTCGGCGAACGTGCCCTCTACCCGCTTGCCGTACTCCTCGGTGGCGAGCGGCAACTGCCACATCGGCTCGCCGACGGTGCGGCCGGTCGCGATCAGCTCGGCGGCCAGCGCGTCGTCGTTCGCCATCACGCCGCCGATCAGGTCACCGAGCGCGACGATGACCGCACCGGTGAGCGTGGCGATGTCGACGACCGTGTCCGCACCGAGCTCGATGGCGTGCGCGAGTCCGTCACCGAGCACGAGACGACCCTCCGCGTCGGTGTTCATCACCTCGACGGTCGTCCCGTCACGCATGGTGATCACGTCGCTGACGCGCTGCGCGTCCCCGGAGATGAGGTTCTCGGCGAGCGCGAGGACCGCGGTGACGGCGACGGGCAGCCGCAGCCGCGCGGCAGCGCGGACGACGGCGGCGGCGGTCGCCGCACCCGCCATGTCCATCTTCATCGTCTCCTGCCCGGAGGTCGGCTTGAGCGAGTAGCCGCCGGTGTCGAACGTGATGCCCTTGCCGACGAACGCGACGTGCCGGGTCGCACCGTCGGGACGCCAGGACAGCTCGACGAGGCGCGGCTTCATCGTGGAACCACCACCGACGCCGAGGATCCCGCCGTAGCCGCCGGCCTCGAGCTCGTCCTCGTCGAGCACGCGCACGACGACGTTGTCCTCTGCGACCCCGGCGGCGATCAGGTCGGCCAGCAGCGGCGGACGCTTCTCCTTCGGTGACGTGTTCACCAGGTCGCGCACCCACACGGCCGCCTCGGCAGCGACGGTCGCGCGCACGACGGCGGCCTCGTTCGCCGGCTCGTCACCGACGCCGGCGAGCGTGACCTGCGCGAGGCGACGCGGTGACGGCTTCGAGCGGTACGTGTCGAAGCGGTAGGCGCCGAGCAGCACGCCCTCGACGACGGCGGCGAGGACGTCGGCAGCGGCGGCGCCATCGACCCGGATCGTCGCGAGGTCGGTCGCGAGGGCGGCGACGTCACCGGCGGCGCGGACGGCGGCGCCGGCGGCACGACGCAGCGTCTCGGTCGTGACCTTCGCGACCGGACCGAGGCCGACGACGAGCACCGCGCGTCCGGCGACAGGCCCGGTGGACGGCACGAGCCGGACGGTCGCGGCCTCGCCCGCCTCGAAGCCGAGCCCGGCGAGCAGCGCGGCCCCCTCGTCACCGAGCACCGCGCGTGCCCCGGCGCTCAGGACGGGCGGACGTGGACCGGCCGGCGCCTCCGCGGCGGTGTCCCCGGCAGCGTCCCCGGCGGCGTTCGCGGCGACGACGAGCAGCCCTGCGGCGGACGTGTCGAGGCTCAGGAGGTCCTGCGGAGCGGTCGCGAGCCGGATGGAGGGGGATGCCATGCGTCTGCCTCGGGTCGGGGGTGCGGGGTGGCGCCAGCGGCGCGCGGGCGTCCCCCGCGCCGCGGCGGAGGCTAACCGTGGCCGGACCTACCCTCCCGGTATGACCGACACCGGCCCCACCACCCCGCTCCCCGTCGACCTGCGCGACTGGGTCCGCTTCTCGACCGACGCGGCGGTGCGCGTGCGCGTGCAGCGGACCGACACCCTCGCGGTCGACCTGTGGTGCATCGAGCCGCAGCAGGCGACCGACGTCCTGCGTGCCGACGGTGACGTGTCCTACACGGTCCTCGCCGGACGCTCGTGGTTCGTCACCGAGGACGGCGACATCGGCCTCGACCCGCTCGGCAGCATGCTCGTGCCGCGCGGCGTCGCCCACGGGATCGACAACCGGGCACCGGACCCGCTGATCGTGCTCGCCGTCACGTCACCACCGGACGCCGCACCGGTCGAACCCGCGGTGAGCACGACGGGGACCGCGGTGCGCGACCCGGACCCGACACGGCGCGGCGTCATCCGACGTCTCCGAGGTGAGCGCGGAGCCTAAGTCGCTTCAGGACTAGACTGCGGTCCTGAGGAGGGTCCGATGCGAACAGGTCCAGCACGCGGCACGTCCCGCCAGCGCGAGCTGGTGGTCGACGCGTCCATGACCGACGCGGGCCGTGCGACCGAGCTCCCGGACGGGCTGCCGCAGACCTTCGGGACCCTCGCGATGGGTGACGCGATCGCGTCGCTCGCCCGAGAGCTGCTCGCCGAGCACCTCGACGCCGACGAGGTCGCCGTGCCCGGCCGCATCGAGATCATCCACCGCAACCCGATCCCCGTCGGCGCCACGATGCTGCTCGAGGCGACCGTGCAGGTCGTCGAGCCGTCCCGCGTCACCTGCGAGGTCCTCGTCCGGACCGACGCCGGCGTGTCGGCCCGTGCCTCCTACGAGCAGGAGGTCGCGGCGCGCAGCGAGTGGCTGGGGCGCCTCGGCACGCTCGCCGCCTGAGGGGCCTGAGGGCCTGAGGGGCCTCGGCGTCCCGCGTCAGCGGCCCTCGCTCGCCCGGTGGGCCTCCTCCGCGCGCAGCGCGAGGTTGCGCAGCGAGCGTCGGAAGATCCGCCGGATGATCGGCAGCGCGACGAGCTGCGCGCCGAGCTCGCCCAGCGCGCCGAGCGGCGGGTCGACCTCCTCCCACCATCCGATGCGCGTCCCGCCGTCCGCGAGCGCGGTCAGCTCGAAGGCACCCGTCCCGGTGATGATCCGCCCCGTGTGGGTGACCTCGAGGTAGCGGGGCGCGTCCCAACCGGTGACCCGCATCGTGTCCTGGACCGTGAGCCCGAGCAGGTTCGTCGGGCAGCGCAGCTCGACGCCGAGCCCCTCGCGGTGCGCCGAGGTCACGTGGACCTCCTTCGCATCGAGCATCCAGCGCGGCTGCTCCTCCCAGTCGACGAGCACGTCCCACACCACGTCGCGCGGCGCGGTCGTGTCCTGGTGCAGGTCGAGACGCATGCGGTCCGCTCCTCCGGGACGGTGGGCGCCGACGGCTACGCTCGCCGGCCGAAGCGGGTTCGGACCCGTATCCCCCTCCGTACGGAAGGCGCGGCGTGTTCGCGGACATCGACGGCAACACCCTCCACTACACGAGCGTCGGCGACGGTCCTCCCGTCGTCCTCATCCACGGGCTCGGCGGGTCCGCGCACGTGTGGCACGGGGTGATCGGCGCGCTGCAGCAGCACCACCACTGCGTCGCCGTCGACCTGCGCGGGCACGGCCGCAGCCAGGGCCGCGGGAAGTTCTCCATCGAGGGCTGGGCGGAGGACATCAAGCGGCTCATCGCCCACCTCGAGCTGCCGCCCGTCACGCTCGTCGGCCACTCCCTCGGCACGCTCGTCGCGCAGGAGGTCGCCCACTCCGCCCCCGATCTCGTCGACGAGCTCGTGCTCGTCGGTGGCATCTCCTACTTCGAGCCGGCGACCGCCGAGGCGTACCGTCAGCGTGCGGACGCGGTCGAGGCCGACGGGATGGACGTGCTCGTCGACGCATGGCTCGAGGGTGCGGTCAGCCCGCGCAGCCACGCGACGCAGCCCGGGATGGTCGGGCTGCTGCGCGACGTGTTCCTGCGCAACGAGCCGCAGCACTACGCGAAGGCGTGCCGGGCGCTCGCCGACGCCGAGCGCATCCCGCGTGACGAGATCGGGCAGCCGACGCTCATCATCGCCGGCTCGCACGACCGCTCGACGCCGATCGCGATGGCCGAGGAGCTCAAGCGCTCCATCCCCGTCAGCCGGATCAAGGTCATCTCCGGCGTCGGCCACTGGATGCCGCTCGAGGACCCCGACGCCGTCGCGTCCGCGATGCTCGAGTTCCTGACCTGAGCGGCACGCACCTCGCCCACGTCGAGGACCTCGACGCGCTGTACGACGACCTCGTGCTCGGTGGAACGGGTCCCCGAACTCAGCCGTGGCTCGCTCTGTGCATGGTCACGAGCCTCGACGGATCCGTCACCCTCCGCGCCGTGTCCGAGGGGCTCGGCGGGCCTGCCGACAAGCAGGCGCTCGCCCGCGTGCGTGACGCCTGCGACGTGATCCTCATCGGCGCGGGCACGGCGCGCGACGAGCAGTACCCGCCCTACCCGGGCGGGCCGGCGCGGCAGCAGCGCCGCTCGGAGAAGGGCCTCGCCCCCCGGCCTCCGGTCGCGATGGTGACGCGCACGGGCGAGCTGCCCGCGGGCCATCCCCTCGTCGCGGACCCCGACGAGGCGCCGATCGTGATCGTCGCCGCAGCGGACGAGCAGGGTGCACGGTCCGCGCTCGCCGGCAGCCCAGCGGCCGATGCGATCGACTGGCTGGTCGCGGGCGACGCGACGCTCGACTGGGCGGCCGCGCTCGCGGGGCTCGCCGCACGCGGGCTGCCACGCATCAGCTGCGAGGGCGGCCCGCGCATCAACGGTGCGCTGCTCGAGACGGGACTGGTCGACGAGGCGTTCGTCACGATCGCGCCCGCGCTCGTCGGCGGTGACGGGCTGCGGCTGACCGCGACCTCCGGACCCGCGGAGCGTCACGACCTCACGCTCGTGTCGGCGCTCGTGCACGGCGACGAGCTGCTGCTCCGCTACCGGCGCGCCTGA
>JAURQY010000083.1 GCA_030835875.1 Nitriliruptorales bacterium
AGGTGGCGGGGTCGGCGTGCTCGACTACGCGTACCTCGCCGAGGAGACCGGCCGCTCCCCGCTCCTCGCGCCGGAGGCGACGAACGGTGCTGCACCGGACACCGGCAACATGGAGCTGCTGCTCGACCATGGGTCGGCGGATCAGCAGGCCACCTGGCTCGCGCCGCTCCTCGATGGCACGCTGCGGTCCGCCTTCCTCATGACGGAGCCGGACGTCGCGTCCTCCGACCCGCACAACATTCGGACCACCATCCGTCGTGAGGGCGATGAGCTCGTCATCGACGGCCGGAAGTGGTGGTCGTCCGGTGCCGCCTCGCCCCGCTGTGGCATCACGATCGTGATGGGCGTCACCGATCCCGACGCGCCGCGCGGGCAGCGCCACTCGATGGTGTTGGTGCCGCCGTCGACGTCGGGCTTCCGGATCGTCCGCGAGATGCCGGTGTTCGGTCGACACGATCAGGCCGGTGGTCATCCGGAGATCCACCTGGAAGACGTTCGGGTCCCGGTCGCGAACCTGCTCGGCGCCCAGGGCGAGGGCTTCCGCATGGCGCAGGCACGGCTCGGTCCGGGCCGCATCCATCACTGCATGCGGCTGATCGGCATGGCGGAGCGTGCGCTCGAGCTGACCTGTGTCCGGGCGCTCGGACGCGAGGCATTCGGTGGCCCTCTTGCAGACCAGGGGGTCGTCCGCCAGCGCATCGCGCAGGCTCGCGTGCGCATCGACCAGGCACGGCTGCTCACCCTGCGTGCCGCTGCGAGGATCGACGCGGAGGGGGCGCGGGCCGCTCGCGACGACATCGCGGCGATCAAGGTCGTCGCACCATCGATGGCGCTGTGGGTGATCGACCAGGCGATCCAGGTCCACGGTGGCGCAGGCGTCAGCGACGACACCCCGCTCGCGATGATGTGGGCGCATGCGCGGACCCTTCGCATCGCCGACGGTCCTGACGAGGTGCATGAGATGGTCCTCGCTCGGCGTGAGCTCGACCGGCACCGGGCGTCCGTCCTCGGGGCTGACGGTGGTCCGCCCCCTTCGGCGAGTGATGGCTGAGCGAGGTCGTGTCCGGAGTGCGCGGTCGCGGGTCGCGCTCGGTCTCGACGGCTGTCCCGACGGGTGGGTTGCCGTGGCGCTCCGTGACGGCGTGGTCGCCGACGTCAGGGTCGTCGCCTCCATCGTCGAGGCGCTCGAGCGAGCGCGACCGTCGCATGTCGGGATCGACATGCCCGTGGGGCTCGTCGACGGGCCGCGCGACACCGATGCAGCGGCCCGGGCGCTCCTCCCCGGGCGTGCGTCGAGCGTGTTCTCGACGGCGCCCCGCGCCGTCGTCGAGGGCTGGGTGAGCGGCAGCATCACGACGCACGCGGCGGCGACGGCGCGCAGCGTCGCGGTGTCCGGGGTCGGCCTGAGTCAGCAGGCGTGGCGGCTCGTCCCGAAGATGGCGGAGGTCGAGGCGCTCGCCGCGGGTGGGACCGTCCTCACCGAGGTCCATCCCGAGCTCGCGTTCGCGACCGTCGCGGGAGCACCGCTCCCGCGCAAGCGCTCCTGGCCCGGGCTCATGCTGCGGCGCGATCTCCTCGCAGGACTCGGGGTCGATCTCCCGGTCCGCTTCGAGGGTGACCATCGCGCGGCACCCGACGACGTCGTCGATGCTGCGGTCTGCGCGTGGGTCGCCGACGGCATCGCGGGGGGTGCACCCGTCCGGGAGGTGCCCGATGACACGTCGCAGACGGCGCACGGGCGCCCGATCGTCATCACCGTGCGCGAGGTCTGAGTCGGGCTCGCGCGTGTGCGCCGGTCAGCCGGCGACGAGCATCCCCATCGCGATGAGCGCACCGACGACCCCGCTGGACTGGACGGGGTCGAGGCGCTCGCGCAGCACGCGGCGTGCGAGGAGCAGCGCGATCACCGGATAGAGCGACGACAGCAGGGCGGAGATGCTCAGCAGTCCTCCGCGGGTCGCGAGCAGGAACAGCACGTTCGCGAGCATGTCGGTCACGCCCGCGCCGAGGATGAACGGCGTCGCGGTCCCCGGCCGGATGCTGCGTGCCATCATCCGCATCACGAGGGCCAGACCGACCGCGGACGCGACGCGTGCGCCGACGAGCGGCCACATGCCTGAGTCTGCAGGTGTCGCATCGAGCGCGATGAAGAACCCACCGAAGAGCACGCCCGCGGAGAGTCCACCGATGACGGCGCCGATGTCCGCAGCATGGACGGCGGAGTCAGGGACCCGGGCGACCACGACGACGCTGACCAGGGCCAGGGCGACGCCGGCGAGCTGCAGGATGCTCAGCTCGTCGCCGAGGACGAGGGCACCCCACGCGACCGGGACCGCAGCGCCGGTGACGGCGGCGAGGGGGCTCACGACGCCGATGGGGCCACGGGCCATGAACCGCAGGTAGACGATCAGGCCTCCGGTGCCCGCGGCGCCGGAGACCGCGCCGATGACGACCGCCGACGTCGAGGGGCTACCGGGGAGGAAGGGGAGGCAGGGCAGGAGCGCGAGGAGTCCGACCGTCTGCATGCCGAGCGTCACCGTGAGCGCGGACGCCCTGCGTGCGGCGACCGCTCCCACGAAGTCGGCGACGCCGTAGCTCAGGCTCGCACCGAGCGCGAGAAGGGGGCTCACGACGACCTCGATGACCGCTCGTGACGTCGGGAGCGTGCGAGCAGGAGGCGCGAGGGTAGCCCCGTACGCTCCGCGCTCCGGGCCGGTAGCTCAGCTGGTCAGAGCACTCGACTCATAATCGAGGGTGCGCGGGTTCGATCCCCGCCCGGCCCACCCGGTCCGGCCCCCCGCCGGACGAGGACGCGAGGACGGAGGATCGGCGAGGCGATGGGCGGCACCTACTTCCAGCGGTCCCTGAACACGGAGCACGCCGTCGTCGCGCCGCGTCCCCGGCTGCGCGGGCTCTCCCACCTCATCGCCGGAGTCCTCGGGCTCCCTGCTGCGGTCGTGGCGACGGTGCTCGTCCCTTCAGGAGACGTCCGACTCGGTGTGGCATCGTTCGCGTTCGGCGTGACGATCATGTTCCTGTGCTCGGCGCTGCTGCACCTGCGCCGCTGGGACGCGATCGTGCACGAGCGCCTGTTCCGCCTGGACCACTCGGGCATCTACTGCGCCATCGGCGGGAGCACCGCAGCGATCGCGATCCTCGGACTGGACGGCTGGCCACGACGGGTGCTGCTCGTCGGGACGCTCGTCGGTTCGCTCGTTGGCATCGTGCTCGAGTGGCTGCCCTTCGCCCCGCCACGCGGCCTGTCGAACACCGTCTACCTCACGCTCGGGTGGTTACCCGTCCTTCTGCTCCCGTGGGTGTGGATGTCGTCGGGGTGGGTGGTCGTCGTCCTGATCGTCCTCGGCGGTGTCCTCTACACGTCGGGTGCGATCATCGTCGCGCTGCGGCGCCCCGACGTGCTCCCCGGATGGTTCGGGTACCACGAGCTCTTCCACGTGCTCGTGATCCTCGCCGTAGCGCTGCATGCGTGGGCGGTCGTGCTGTTCGTCGATCGGTTCGCGCTCGCAGCGGCCGCCTGACGCGGACCGCGCCCGGTCGTGTCAGATGCAGCGCCCTGAGTCGCCGGGTGCACGGGGCGCTGTAAGCACCGCCTCGAGCTCGTCGATCGACAGGGCGTAGGCAGCCGTCGGCACGTCAGGGCTGACGGCGAACACCGCGCCGATCGCTCGGCCCTCGGCGTCGATGACCGGCGCGCCGGAGTCGCCCGTGCGTAGCTCCGCGGCGAGGAAGAACAGTGACCGTTCCGTCGCACCCGCGCCGTAGATGTCGCGTCCGACACCAGTGACCCAGCGGTCGATGCGTGCTGGGGCGACCCGCGGCTCGGCCTGGCCGCCCGGGTAGCCGATGACGGCGCCCTCGTCCCCGACGTCGGCACGCTCGAGCGCGAGCGGGGTCAGGCCGTGGTCGGTCGCCTCCAGAAGGGCGAGATCGCGTGCAGCGTCGAAGACGACGACGGTCGCCTCTACCCGACGGCCGTCATGGGTCCGCAGGGAGACCTCGCGCGCACCGGCGACGACGTGCGCGTTCGTCAGCACATGCGAGGCGTCGACGGCGAAACCTGAGCCCGAGTAGCTGCGACCGCAGCCGACCACCTGCACGCCGGTCGTCGACGTGGTCGCGCGCGCGACGACGTCGGCTGCGACGACGATGGAGTCCGGTGGGGCGGAGGGCTCCGGCGTGGGGGCGAGTCCTGCGAACACGTCGGGGAACCGCTCGCCGCCGAGCAGCGTCCGAAGGCTGCGGGCGACGTCCGGCTGCGGTGGGGCCGCCGCATCGATCGCGCCGAGGACGCTGCTGGCCCGAACCTCCGCGCTGATCCGGCCCGGAATCGCGGCGGCCGTCGGGATGAGGAGCCACAGCAGCGCGCTGAGGACGAGGACACTCGCGAGCGCACCGAGCATCCGGTCGAGCACCGACAGGGGACCGAGCGTGAGGATCCGTCGGATCGGTGTCGACAAGATCTGGAGTCCGACGCTCGCGAGGGAGACGGTCATCGTCAGCGTGAGGACGGCGATGAACGTGCGTGCGGGCAGGCCGAGCTCGGCCGCCTGTGCCAGCACCGTGGGGACCGTGCGCCCGGAGAGCACAAAGCCGAGCACGAGCCCCGCCCATGCGGCCGCGCGACGGAGGAGCCCGGAGCGCAGGCCGCCGAACGCCACGACCGCTGCGACAGCGAGGAAGACGAGGTCGAGGCCGGTCAGGCCCGCGGAGAGGGCGTCCGCGACGGAGCGCGACAGGTTCCCGAGGGGGTCATCTTCCATCCGGTGCTCCCACGATCACGCCTACCCGGGCGCCGTCCGAGACCGGATCAGTTGCGCGATGGGTGACGACGACCCTCGCGGTCGACGTAGTCGGCGAGACGGGAGTGGAGCTTCGCCGCGGTCAGCTCGGACTGCGGGTGGTGGCCCTCACGGAGCGCTTTCCACAGGGGCCGCTCCTGCCCGTCGGCGGTGGTGGTGCGCTCGACGCGCACCTCCCAGTCGGGGAACTCGGCACGGAGCCACTCGAGGACCGGCCGGTCGGTCGCGCGGACTTCGGTCCCGCCTTCCTCGGGCTGACGCTCGAGGGTCTGTGCTCCACGCTGCTGCTCGCTCATCGTCGCCTCCATGCTCCTGTGCGCCGCCTGCAACCGCCGCGAACCGTCGACGTTTGAGGACGACGGCCCTAGGACCGGTTCGGTACAGGGAACCCCACGGACGGCACGAGACGATATGACCTGCGGTGCCGCGACTCAGGGAGGCGCCACCGACGGACGGCCGGATCGCGCGGGTCCGCCGAGGGGGCCCTCAGCGAGGTTTCGCGCCGAGCACCCTCGGCGATGCACCCGGCGGGAACCATGGGGCGCGGACGGCAGGCAGGATCACGTGCACGACTGGTCCTACGATGAGTGCGAAGTACATGGTCCCGAAACCGACCGTACCGCCGAGCGCCCAGCCGATTGCCAGCACGATCACCTCGATCGCTGCGCGCCCCACAGCGATCGGCACACC
>JAURQY010000084.1 GCA_030835875.1 Nitriliruptorales bacterium
CGGCGAGCTCACGCCGACCGTGATCCACGTCGCAGCCCGCACCGTCGCGACCCATGCCCTCTCGATCTTCGGCGACCACTCCGACGTCATGGCCGTTCGCCCCGCGGGCTGGATCATGCTGTCCTCCTCGACACCGCAGGAGGCGCACGACCTCGCCGCCGTCGCGCACGCGGCGACGCTCGAGGCGCGGCTGCCGGTGCTCCACTTCATGGACGGGTTCCGCACCTCCCATGAGCTGAACAGCGTCCGTCTCCTCACCGACGACGAGCTGCGCGGCCTGGTCGACGATGATGCGCTGCTCGCGCACCGGTCCCGCGGGCTCGACCCGGACCGGCCGGTGCTGCGGGGCTCGGCGCAGAACCCTGACGTCTTCTTCCAGGCCCGCGAGGCGTCCAACCCCTTCCACGACGCAGCACCGTCGGTCGTACAGGCGGTGATGCGCCGCTTCGCCGCGCACACCGATCGTGCGTACGACCTCGTCGAGTACCACGGCGCGCGGGACGCGACCCGTGTCCTTGTCGTCATGGGTTCGGCGATCGGTCCGATCCGGCAGGCCGTCGACCGCATCAACGCCGATGCGGAGCCGGGCGGTCCGGTCGGCGTGGTGCACGTCAGGCTGTACCGGCCGTTCCCCGTCGACGCGTTCCTCGACGCGCTCCCTGACAGCGCGCAGCGCATCCTCGTCCTCGACCGCACCAAGGAGCCCGGCGCGGTCGGCGAACCGCTGCTCGAGGACGTCGTCACCACCCTCGCCGAGGCGGTCATGCACGGTCGACGGACGGCTCTCCCACGGGTCCACGGTGCGCGCTACGGCCTGTCCTCCAAGGAGTTCACCCCGGCGATGGTCGCAGGCCTGCTCGATGAGCTCGCCGTCGACGCGCCGCGCCCCCGGATGACCGCGGGCATCATCGACGACGTGACGCACCTGTCGGTGCCGCCGCGCGACGGCTTCGTCATCCCAGCCGGACCGCGGGACCGCAGCGCCGTGTTCTTCGGGCTCGGTTCGGACGGCACGGTCGGCGCGAACAAGAACACGACGAAGATCGTCGGCGACCTCGCCGACCTGCACGCGCAGGGCTACTTCGTCTACGACTCGAAGAAGTCCGGCGCGACGACCGTGTCACACCTCCGGTTCTCACCCGAACCGATCCACGCGACCTACCTCATCGAGCAGGCCGACCTCGTCGCCTGCCACCAGTTCGGGCTGCTCGAGAAGCTCGACGTCACCGGACGGCTCAAGGACGGTGGGACGCTGCTGCTCAACGCGCCCTTCGAGCCGGCGCAGGTGTTCGCCATGCTGCCCGCACGCGTCCGTCAGGACATCGTCGCCCGCGGTCTCGAGGTGCAGGCGATCGACGCCTACCGCATCGCACGTGAGGTCGGCCTCGGCGGACGCATCAACACCGTCATGCAGACGGCCTACTTCGCACTCGCCGACCTCATGGACCCCGACGCCGCGATCGGCGCCATCGGCGACGCGATCAGGAAGTCGTACGGATCGCGTGGCGAGACGGTCGTCGAGCGCAACCTCGCGGCCGTGGCCCACGCACGTGATGCGCTCGTCCGCATCGATGTCCCTGCGGATCCCGGTCCGGGTGCGGACGCCGTCGACCCGATCGAGCGCGCGCTCGCGCTGATGGCGCCCGGGCAGGAGGTCGACGACTTCGTCCGGCGGGTGACTGCGCGCATGCTCGAGGGGGAGGGCGACCTGCTGCCGGTGTCCGCCCTGCCCGTCGACGGGACCTTCCCGACGTCGACGGCGAAGTACGAGAAGCGCAGCCTCGCACCCGAGATCCCGATCTGGGATCCGGACCTGTGCATCGACTGCGGGAAGTGCGCGATCGTGTGCCCCCATACGGCGATCCAGATGAAGGCCTACGAGCCCGTTGCGCTCGATGGCGCACCCGACGTGTTCCTCTCGAAGGAGTTCAAGGATCGCAGCCTCGAGGGGCATCTGCTCACCGTGCAGGTCGCGCCCGACGACTGCACCGGCTGCGGGGTCTGCGTCGAGACCTGCCCGGCGGTCAGTCGGTCCGACGCGGGTCGCAAGGCGATCCGGATGGAGCCGACCCCGGAGCATCGTGAGGTGGAGCGCGAGCGCTACCGCTTCTTCGACGCGATCCCGTACCTCGACCGCACCGAGGTCCGCACGAACACCGTGAAGCACTCCCAGCTGCTGCAGCCGCTGTTCGAGTCGTCCGGCGCATGCGCGGGCTGCGGCGAGACCCCCTACCTCAAGCTGCTGAGCCAGCTCTACGGGGACCGGTCCGTGATCGCGAACGCGACCGGGTGCTCGTCGATCTACGGCGGCAACCTGCCGACGACCCCGTGGAGCGTGAACGACGAGGGTCGCGGACCCGCGTGGGCGAACTCGCTGTTCGAGGACAACGCGGAGTTCGGGCTCGGCATCCGGCTCGGGCTCGACCAGCAGCGTGCTGTCGCCGTGCAGCTGCTGCACGGGCTCGCGCCCGTGGTCGGGGATCGGCTCGTCGACGCGCTGCTCGAGGCCGACCAGCACGACGAGGCCGGGCTCGCGGAGCAGCGGGCACGCGTCGTCGAGCTCCGCGCGGCGCTCGCCCGGGTCCCGACCGAGCGGGCGCAGGAGGCCCGTGCGCTCGATCAGCTCGCCGGTGCGCTCGTCCGGCGTGAGGTGTGGATCGTCGGCGGCGACGGCTGGGCCTACGACATCGGGTACGGCGGCCTCGACCATGTGCTCGCGTCAGGCGCGGACGTGAACATCCTCGTGCTCGACACCGAGGTCTACTCCAACACCGGGGGCCAGGCGTCGAAGGCGACGTCGAAGGGTGCGGTCGCGAAGTTCGCGACCGGAGGGAAGGCGGTCACGAAGAAGGACCTCGGCGTCATCGCCATGCAGTACGGGACCGTCTACGTCGCGCAGGTCGCGATGGGTGCCAACGAGATGCAGACGGTGAAGGCGTTCCACGAGGCGGCCGCGTGGCCGGGTCCGTCGCTGATCCTCGCCTACTCGACGTGCATCGCGCACGGGGTGGACATGCGCGACTCGATGAAGCGCATGGACCTCGCGGTGCGGACCGGCTACTGGCCGCTGTTCCGCTACCACCCGGCGGAGGCGGCGGGGACCACACCGTTCCGCCTCGACTCGAAGGCGCCCTCCGCACCGCTGCGCGACATGCTCTCGACCGAGGGCCGTTTCGCGATGCTCGAGCGCTCGGACCCCGAGCGTGCGGCGCACCTGCGGCACGGGCTGCAGCGGGACGTCGATGAGCGCTGGCGCTACTACGAGCAGCTGGCCGGCGTCGAGCGACGGATGATCGTCACCGACGGTGACGGTGACGAGGACGGGGAGGCGCAGGCATGAGCGCAGGACGTCGCATCACCGGTTTCCTCCCCGACGACCCCGAGGAGGAGGCACTCGCGGGCCCCGGCCTCGTGATCCCCTCCGGTCCCGCCGCCGAGGGCCCGCTCGAGCTCAGCACCGACTACCTCGGGCTCGAGCTCCGCAACCCCGTCGTCGCCTCCGCGAGCCCGCTGACCGGGCACCTCGAGGGGCTGCAGGCGCTCGACGCCGCGGGCGTCGGTGCGGTCGTGCTGCCCTCGCTGTTCGAGGAGCAGATCGCGCACGAGGCCGAGGTCAGCGCAGAGCTGACGCACCGTGAGTCGGAGGCGCACCCGGAGGCCACGAGCGGCTACACGCCGGCGCTCGATGACTACAACGCCGGACCGCACCGGTACCTGAGGCTGGTCCGTGATGCGAGCGCCACGTTGTCGATGCCGGTCATCGCGAGCCTGAACGGGGTGACGGCCGGCGGCTGGACGCGGTACGCGGCGATGCTCGCGGACGCAGGAGCGTCCGCCATCGAGCTGAACGTCTACCGGGTCGCCGCCGACCTCGACGTGTCGGGTCGGCAGGTCGAGCAGGAGACGCTCGAGCTCGTCGAGGCGGTCCGTGCGGCGAGCCGCGTGCCGATCGCCGTGAAGGTCGGTCCGCACTGGTCGGCGTTCGCGAACATGGCGCGACGCATCGCCGACGCCGGTGCCGACGGCATCGTGCTCTTCAACCGCTTCTACCAGCCTGACATCGACGTCGACCGGATGGCGGTCGAGCCGCACCTCGTGCTGTCCGACTCCGACGAGCTGCGGCTGCCGCTCCGGTGGTGCGCGATCCTCCACGGCCGCATCGACGCGTCGCTCGCGCTGACGACCGGCGTGCACCGCGGGGTGGACGTCGTGAAGGGCCTGCTCGCGGGTGCGGACGTGGTGATGACGACCTCGTCGCTGCTCAAGCACGGTCCGGAGCACGCGACGGTCCTGATCGACCACCTCCGTGCGTGGCTCGAGGTGCGCGGGTACGCATCGGTGCGCGAGATGATCGGCGCGGTCAGCCAGCAGAAGGTCCCCGACCCGGCCGCGTTCGAGCGCGCGAACTACCTCGCAACCCTCACGCGGTACGCGAACGAGCGCAAGGGCTGGTGAGGGCGGCGGGGTCCGGTCGGTGTGACCGGCTCCGGACCATCCACGTCCGTATGCTCCGCGGCGTTCGAGGAGGTCCGCGTGCGACCGGACATGACGGGGCGGTCCATGCCCTACGACGAGGCCGACCTGCTGCGCCGTGCACGCGCGGTCCGCTCGCGCGCCTACGCCCCCTACTCGCATTTCCATGTCGGGGCGGTGGTCGTGACCCCGACGGGCAGCTACGAGGGTGTCAACGTCGAGAACGCGTCCTACCGGATGACGACGTGCGCGGAGCAGACCGCGATCGCCCGCATGGTCGCGGAGGGCGACCGAGGTCCGATCCTCGCCGTCGCAGTCGTCGGCGACGGGGCGGACCCATGCACGCCGTGCGGCGCGTGCAGGCAGACGATCCTCGAGTTCGGCCCCGACGCGACCGTCTACGCGTCGGGTGACGGCGGGAGTCCGCTCATCGCCACGATCACCGAGCTCCTCCTGAACGGCTTCGGCCCCCACCGTCTCGCGCAGGGTCAGCGCTGAGCGGGGGCGAGGGGCGCGAGCTCGACGTCGCTGCGATCCTCGGCGGCCTCGACGAGGTGTCGCCGGAGGGGCATCGCTGCGGCCTCGTTGCGCTCGTCGGCCGGCCGAACGTCGGCAAGTCGACGCTCGTGAACCGGCTGGTCGGGGAGAAGGTCACGATCGTGACCAAGGTGCCCGGCACGACCCGGACGACGGTGCGGGCGGTGGTCACCCGCGACGATGCGCAGGTCGTGCTCCTCGACACGCCGGGGCTCGCGAAGCCGCGCACCGCGATGGGGAACCGGATGAACCAGCTCGTGCGCGACACGTGGGCGAGCGTCGACGTCGTCGTGCTGCTCGTGGACGCCGAGGCGGGCATCGGTGGCGGGGACGAGTACCTCGTCGGCGAGCTCGCCGCGCTCCGGACCCCCGTCGTGACCGTCGTGAACAAGACCGACACGCTCGCACCCGAGGCGCTGCTGCCGGTGCTCGACCGTGTCGCACGCATGACGGCCGCGCCGCCGTTCGTCGACGTCGTGCCGGTGTCGGCGCTCGCGGGGGACAACGTCGAAAGGCTCGTCGACGTGCTCGTCGACCACCTGCCCGAGGCGCCGCGGCTGTTCGCCTCAGGTCGTGTGACCGACCAGCCCGAGGCGCAGCTCGCCGCAGAGATCGTGCGCGAGAAGGTCATCGCCGACCTCCGCAAGGAGCTGCCCCACTCGGTCGCGGTCACCGTCGACGGGATCGAGCCGGATCCGGCGCGGGTGGACCTCGTCCACATCGACGCGGTGATCCACGTCGAGCGCGACTCGCAGAAGGGGATCATCATCGGTCGCGGGGGGGAGCGCCTGAAGGCGGCCGCGAGCGCCGCACGGCTCGAGCTCGAGGGGCTGCTCGGGACCCGCGTCCATCTGACGACGCGGGTGAAGGTCGCGAAGGACTGGCAGCAGGACCCGCGCCAGCTCGGACGCCTCGGGCTGTGACGTCGCCCGTCGTGCTCAGAGCGTCCCGGCGGCGAGCCGTTCCCTGACCTCGCGCGCGCGAGCGCGGACGGCGTCGAGGTCCCCGAGCCGATCGAGGTTCGCGTACGCGCGACCGATGCGGTGGTTCGACGCGAGGACGTCGCGGTTGCGGTCGAGGAAGTCCCAGTAGAGCGTCGTGAACGGGCACGCGTCCTCGCCCGTGCGCTTCGTGCGGTCGTAGCGGCAGGGGCGGCAGTAGTCGAGCGACATGCGGTCGATGTACGCGCCACCCGATACGTAGGGCTTCGTCGCGACCTCACCGCCGTCGGCGAAGGTCCCCATGCCGATCACGTTCGGGACCATCACCCAGTCGTAGGCGTCGATGAACGCACCGTGCATCCAGTCGGTCAGCGCGTCCGGCCGGACGCCCGCGAGCGTCGCGAGGTTCGCGAGCACCATGAGTCGCTGGATGTGGTGCGCGTACGCGTGCTGCCGCACCGAGGTGAGCGTGTCGTCGACGCAGCGCATCGCGGTCGGCGCGTCACCCGCGAACGCCGGAGGGAGCGGATCGTCTGCTCCGAGCGCGTCCCGCGTCGGGTAGCCGTCGTCCGCGGTACGGGCGACGCCCCAGAGGAACTCGCGCCAGCCGAGGACCTGCCGGACGAAGCCCTCCACCGCGTTGAGGGGCGCCGCGCCGGCGGCGTACTGCTCGACGACCGCATCGATGACCTCCCGCGGGTGCAGGAGTCCGAGGTTGAGCGCGTGGGAGAGGAGCGAGTGGTTGAGGTGCCACGCGCCCGTCACCATCGCGTCCTGATGGTCACCGAAGCGTGGCAGCACGCGGGTGGTGAAGCGCTCGAGCCGCTCGAGCGCGCCCTCGCGCGACGTCGCCCACATCCCATCGGGTGCGTCGCCGGTGAGCACGATCGTGTCGGGCAGCCAGTCGCTGAGGCCCGCATCGACGTCGTCGAGCACGTCGATGACGGGAGGGTCGGCAGCGGCACGCGGTGCGATGTCCGCGTCCGGCGGGCGACGGTTCTCCGTGTCGAGGTTCCAACGGCCCCCCACGGGCTCGCCGTCCTGCATCAGCCAGCCGGTCTCGCGGCGCCGCCAGCGGTAGAAGTCCTCCATCGTCGTGCGACCGCGACCTGCGCGGAACGTCGCGAACTCCCGCCAGTGGCACAGGAAGTGGTCGTTGTCGACGAGCGTGACACCGAGCTCGGCGAGGGTGCGCGTCCCGAGCCGGCTCGCCGGCTCCATCGCGACCACCTCGCCGGGGTCGAACGCGTCGACGTGCGCCGCGAGACCGTCGCGCATCGAGGGGGCGCGACGCAGGTCGACGGCGAAGCCATCGCTCTCGAGGCGCGCCGCGAAGCGTCGCATCGCGGTGACGACGAGGTGCACCTTCTGGTGGTGCCAGGGACGCTCGATGAGCTTGCGGTCGCTCACGACCATCAGCACGCGCGTCCGACCCGGATCGCGCCCGCGGAGGTGAGCGAGGCGTCCGTCGAGCTGGTCCCCCCACACCCAGACGGTGGTCAGTCCGCGCTCGTCGCTCATGCGCGGCACGGTACGCGCCCGCGCCGCGTGCGAGCGGCAGGGGTCCTGAGTGGCGCTCGCGCTAGCCTCCGACCATGAGCACAGCCAAGAACGACGCCCGGTCCGGCCTGTCCGTGACACCGATGAGCGAGGACGTGAGCGCGTGGTACGGCGACGTCGTCGCCCGGGCCGAGCTCGCCGACCGTGGTCCCGCCAAGGGCACGATGGTCATCCGCCCCTACGGCTACGCCATCTGGGAGCTGCTCCAGCGGCAGCTCGACGACCGCTTCAAGGCGACCGGGCACCAGAACGCGTACTTCCCGCTCTTCATCCCGGAGTCCTACCTGCGCCGTGAGGCCGAGCACGTCGAGGGCTTCGCGCCCGAGCTCGCCGTCGTGACCCATGGCGGCGGGAAGGAGCTCGAGGAGCCGCTCGTCGTGCGGCCGACCTCGGAGACGGTCGTCGGCGAGATGTTCGCGAAGTGGATCTCGTCGTACCGCGACCTCCCCGTCCTCATCAACGCGTGGAACAACGTCGTGCGCTGGGAGCTGCGGCCGCGCATGTTCCTGCGCACCACCGAGTTCCTGTGGCAGGAGGGGCACACGGCGCACGTCGACGAGGCGGACGCGATGGCTGAGACGCTGCGCATGTTCGACGTCTACGACGAGTTCGCCCGC
>JAURQY010000085.1 GCA_030835875.1 Nitriliruptorales bacterium
CGGCGAGCGTCGTCGACGTCGCCGGCGTGAAGGTCGGCACCGTGATCTGCCAGGACCTCTGGGTCGCGGACGGTCCGGTCTCCCGCACGGTCGAGGCCGGCGCCGAGGTCGTGGTCGTGCTCAACGCCTCCCCCTTCCATCAGGGCAGGCGTGCCGAGCGCGAGGCGTGGGTGATCCGGCACGCCCGCGAGCACGGGGTCACGGTCTGCTACGTGAACCGCGTCGGCGGGCAGGACGAGGTCGTGTTCGACGGCGACACGATGGTTGCGGACCCGAGCGGCCGGATCGTGGCGCGGGGTGCGCAGTTCGCCACCGACCTCGTCGTGGTCGACGTCGACGTCGCGGACGGCACGGTGAAGGGCGACGACGCGCACGCGCCGGAGCACGGCCTCGAACCGCTCGAGGAGCTGTGGGCGGCGATCGTCGTGGCGACACGGGACTACTGCCACGGCAACGGGTTCCGCGAGGCGATCGTCGGACTCAGCGGCGGCATCGACTCGGCGCTGACCGCAGCCATCGCGGTCGAGGCGCTCGGCGAGGACGCGGTCCTCGGCGTCGCGATGCCCTCCCCCTACTCCTCGACGCACTCGGTCGACGACGCGGTCGCGCTCGCCGATGCCCTCGGCATCCGGCTCGAGCACCTCCCGATCGGTCCGGAGATCGCCGCCGTGTCGACGACGCTCGAGGGGCTCGTCGTCACCGGGTTCGACGGTCCCGAGCCGGCCGGCGTCGCCTACGAGAACCTCCAGTCGCGGCTGCGCGGTCTGCTCGTGATGGCGCTCGCGAACGAGCGCGGCGCGATCGTGCTGACGACGGGCAACAAGTCGGAGTACGCGGTCGGCTACGCGACGCTCTACGGCGACATGGCCGGCGGGTTCGCGCCGCTCAAGGACGTGCTCAAATCCGACGTGACCGCGCTCGCACGGTTCGCGAACCGTGCGAGCGAGCGGATCCCGACCTCCACGATCACGAAGCCACCGTCGGCCGAGCTCCGTCCCGGGCAGCTCGACGTCGACTCGCTGCCCGACTACGCGCGGCTCGACGCGATCCTGACCGGCCTCGTCGAGGAGCTGCGCAGCGTCGACGAGCTCGTCGCCGACGGCCACGACCGGGCCGAGGTCGTCCGCGTGCTGCGACTCGTCGACCGAGCCGAGCACAAGCGTCGCCAGGCAGCGCCCGGACCGAAGGTGTCGCGCCGCGCGTTCGGTCGCGATCGTCGGGTCCCGATCACGTCCGGCTTCGACGCCGCCGAGGAGGAACACGCATGAGCGCCCATCCCGACGCCGGACGTCGCCGCACGACCATCCACGACCTCGCAGCACTCCGCGCGCGCGGCGAGCGGTTCGTGATGCTCACTGCCTACGACGCGAACGCCGCCGGCATCCTCGACGAGCTCGACGTCCCCGTCCTGCTCGTCGGCGACAGCCTCGGCATGGTCGCGCTCGGCCATCCGACGACGCTCCTGGTGACGCTCGACGACATGATCCACCACGCGAGCGCGGTGATGCGGGCGCGTCCGCACGCGCTCGTCGTCGTCGACCTCCCGTTCGGCTCCTACCAGCAGGGGCCGGAGCAGGCGCTCGCGAGCGCGGTGCGCGTCATCAAGGAGTCCGGCGCCGACGCGGTCAAGATCGAGGGCGGCGCCCGAGTCGTGCCGACCGTGCGGACGCTCGTCGCGGCGGGGATCCCCGTGATGGGGCACCTCGGGCTCACCCCGCAGTCCGTCGGACAGCTCGGCGGCTTCCGCGTGCAGGGCCGTGACGAGGCGGCCGCGGCGACCATCGTCGAGGACGCGGTCGCGCTCGCCGAGGCGGGTGTGTTCGCGACAGTGCTCGAGTGCATCCCCGCGTCGCTCGCACCACGGGTGACGGCCGCGAGTCCGGCGCCGACGATCGGGATCGGGGCGGGCGGTGACGTCGACGGGCAGGTGCTCGTGTGGCACGACCTGCTCGGGCTCGGCAGCGGCCACCGGCCGCGCTTCGTGCGCGCTTACGCGGACCTGCGCGGCGCCATCAGGGGTGCGGTCGACGCGTTCCGCGATGACGTGCGCTCGGGGGCGTTCCCATCCGAGGCCGAGAGCTACGGCGACTGACGTCGCGCGGGCTCAGCCCTGGCTCAGCGCGACGGCAGGTGCGTGCCTTCTACCTCGCGCGCCAGCACGAACAGGTAGTCCGCGCAGCGGTTGAGGTAGCGCAGCGGCGCCTGGTCGGGCAGCTGCCCCTCGCGGTCCATGGCGACGACGTAGCGCTCGGCGCGCCGGCAGATGGTGCGGGCGAGGTCGAGTGCGGCGGCCGGACGGCTGCCGGACCCGCCGGGGACGACGAAGTGCTGCGGGATCGGGTGCCGCGTCGTGCAGGCGTCGATGCGCGCGTCGATCGCGTCGACCATCGCGTCGTCGACCCGCGAGATGCCGACCTGGAGGTCGTCCCAGTGGTCCGCGCTCGAGGCGAGCTGGGCGCCGACGACGAACAGCTCGCGCTGCACCTCGAGGACGAGGTCGTGGAGCATCCCGTCGAGGTCGGCACGCGCGAGCCCGAGGGCGCTGCACGTCTCGTCGACGGTCCCGTAGGCGGTCGTGCGGAGGTCGTGCTTGTCGACCCGACCGCCATACAGCAGCGCCGTCGTGCCGTCGTCGCCCCGCTTCGTGTAGACCTTCACGTCCGCTCCATCCATCGCTCCGTCGCCCGAGCCTAATGGGCCGGGCGCTACCGTCGGCCCCTGAAGCCGGTTCGGTGCGGTGCCCCGTCCGGACCGGTCCCACGGAGGGCATCGATGCAGCAGCACCTCGAGTCGAGCGACGCCTCCCCTCGCCGGCACTTCCGCGTCCTCGTGCGGGAGCGGGCCGGGTCGCAGGGCGGACGGGTCATCGACGTCCAGCTGCAGGTGCGCAGCACCGGCGCGATCGTCTGGGCACAGACCTTCTCCGACCACGCGCTCGCGCGTGAACTCGAGGAGCGGATCGACCGCGACATGGACGAGCTCGACCTGACCGCGTTCCGGCGGGCGCACCGGGTCCCGTCGACGTCATGACGTCCTGGAGCTCCCTCGGAACGTCGGGACGGGTCGTCGCCCGGGCGCTCGTGGCCGCGCCGAGACGCGACGGCATCGTCGACCTCGACGCGCTGCTCGAGGCGCTCGGAGCGTGCGACCTGCTCGAGAGCGCGGACCGCTCCGGCTGGTCCTACCTCGTCCCCCACGACCTCTCCACCGGACTGCTCGCCGATGACGGCGAACGTTCGTCGCTGCGTCTCGCGGACGGGACGGTCGAGGACCTCGGGTCCGACCCGATGGCCGCGCTCGACGCGGTCGCGGCCCGGCTCGGCCTCGACCCGTGCGCGACGGCCGACGACGACCTGAGCGTCCCGTTCCGTGGCGGGCTCGTCGGTGCGCTCGCCTACGAGCTCGGCGACCGGCTCCTCCCGCGCGTCCCGCGACGCCGACGCGCGACCGCACAGCCGGACCTCCTCCTGCGCGTCGTCGGCACGCTCGTCGCCGTCCCCCGCGCCCGCGACCGCGCGCTCGCGGTCGTCGACGAGGGCATCCAGCAGCGCGACGCCGATGCGGTGATCGCTGACCTCGAGGGTCGCTGCCGTGACGCCGTCACGGCCTCCCCGTCGTCCGGCGCCG